>DATLFZ010000452.1:0-3917 GCA_035540795.1 Beijerinckiaceae bacterium
GCCTCGCCCTGGCCGACGACGCGCTTGGCAAGCTCGTCTTCCATGCGCAAGAGCTTCTCTCGCTCGCCTTCCAGCATCTTGTCGACCGGAATGCCGGTCCAGCGCGAGACGACATGGGCGATGTGGTCGGGCGTCACCGCCTCCTCGACGAGGTCGCCGGCCGCGCCGGGCTGCAGGACCCGAACCGGCCGATCGGCTCGTTCATGTTCCTCGGCCCCACCGGCGTCGGCAAGACCGAGCTCACGAAGGCGCTCGCCGCCTTCCTGTTCGACGACGAGACCGCCCTCGTGCGCATCGACATGTCCGAGTACATGGAGAAGCACTCGGTCGCCCGCCTCATCGGCGCGCCCCCGGGCTATGTCGGCTACGAGGAGGGCGGCGCGCTGACCGAGGCGGTGCGCCGGCGGCCCTACCAGGTCGTGCTGTTCGACGAGCTCGAGAAGGCGCACCACGATGTGTTCAACGTGCTGCTCCAGGTGCTCGACGACGGCCGCCTGACCGACGGACAGGGCCGCACGGTCGACTTCCGCAACACCCTCATCATCATGACCTCGAATCTCGGCTCCGAGTACCTGGTGAACCAGCCCGAAGGGCAGGACACGGACGCGGTCCGCGAGGAGGTCATGGGCGTGGTGCGCGGCCATTTCCGGCCGGAATTCCTCAACCGGGTGGACGAGATCATCCTGTTCCACCGGCTGAAGCGGTCCGAGATGGGGGCGATCGTCGACATCCAGATCGGCCGCCTGCAGAAGCTCCTGGACGAGCGCAAGATCGCGCTCGCGCTCGATCCGGAGGCCCGCGGCTGGCTCGCGGAGAAGGGCTACGACCCGGCCTACGGGGCGCGGCCGCTCAAGCGCGTGATCCAGAAACACCTGCAGGACCCGTTCGCGGAGCTGATCCTCTCCGGCGAGATCCGGGACGGCGAGACGGTCCGGGTCGGTCTCGGCGCGGGCGGGCTCACCATCGGCGGCCACGCCGCCGAGCGCCGCCCCAAGGCGCCGCCCGCGGGCGTCGCCCTGCACTGAGGACCCGCCGGCTGCGGCCCGCCCGAACGGCGGGTCAGCGGCCGGCGCGGATCACCTGGAGCGCGAGGTCGCGGACCTTCTTGCGCAGGGTGTTGCGGTTGAGGCCCAAGAGCTCCGCGGCGCGGATCTGGTTGCCGCGGGTGGCGGCGAGCGCCGCGCCGATGAGGGGGCCCTCGATCTCGCGCAGGACGCGGTGGTAGAGGCCGGGCGGCGGCAGGGCGTCCCGGAACTCGGCGAAATAGGCGGCGAGGTGGCGCTCGACCGCGGACGAGAGGTCGTCCGCCTCCTCGACCGCCGCGACGCCCTTGGCGGGCGGCTGCGCGAACGGGGTCGTGTCGAGCTCCGCCTCGACGATCGGCCCGGTGATCGTGTCCTGGGGATAGAGGGCGGCGAGGCGGCGCACCAGGTTCTCGAGCTCGCGCACGTTACCGGGCCAGCGGTAGCGGCGCAGGCGCTCCATCGCCTCGGAATCGAGCTGCTTGCGCGGCAGCCCCTCCTTCTCGACGAGGCCGAAGAAGTGGCGGACGAGGTCCGGGATGTCCTCCGCCCGCTCGCGCAAGGGGGGAAGGCGCAGCGGCACCACGTTGAGACGGAAGAACAGGTCCTCGCGAAAGAGCCCCTGCTGGATGCCGATGCGCAGGTCCTTGTTGGTGGCGGCGACGATGCGGACGTTGGTCTTGATCGGCACGCGGCCGCCGACGGTGGTGTACTCGCCCTGCTGGAGGACGCGCAGGAGCCGGGTCTGCGCCTCCATCGGCATGTCGCCGATCTCGTCGAGGAAGAGCGTGCCGCCCTCGGCCTGTTCGAAGCGCCCGGCGCTGCGGGTGGTCGCGCCCGTGAAGGCGCCCTTCTCGTGGCCGAAGAGCTCCGATTCGATCAGGTCCTTGGGGATCGCCGCCATGTTGATGGCGACGAAGGGGCCGTTCCGGCGCCGCCCGTAATCGTGCAGCGCCCGGGCGACGAGCTCCTTGCCGGTGCCCGACTCGCCGTTGATCATCACGGTGAGGTCGGTCGGCATCAGCCGGGCGAGCGCCCGGTAGATCTCCTGCATGGCCGGGGAGCGGCCGACGAGAGGGATGTCCTCGGTCTCCGCATGCCCGTTCGGGGCGGCGCCGCGGGGCCGCGACAGGGCGCGCCCGACGATGGCGATCAGCTCCTTCAGGTCGAAGGGCTTCGGCAGGTACTCGTAGGCGCCCCGCTCCGAGGCGCGGATCGCCGTCATGAAGGTGTTCTGGGCGCTCATGACGATGATCGGCAGCTCGGGCCGGACCTTCTTCATCCGCGGCAGGAGGTCGAAGGCGTTCTCGTCCGGCATCACCACGTCGGTGATGACGAGGTCGCCCTCCCCTTGCGCCACCCAGCGCCACAGGGTGGCGGCGTTGCCCGTCGAGCGGACCTCGTAACCCGCCCGCGACAGGGCCTGGTTGAGCACGGTGCGGATGGCGGCGTCGTCGTCCGCGACCAGGATGTTTCCAATCGGCATCAGCGCGCCTCGGGATCGGGCCCGCGCCCGTCGCGGGCATGGGCCATGGGCAGGAGGACCCGGAACGTGGTGCGGCGGGGGGCGGGATCGCACTCGACGATGCCGCCGTGGTCGCCCACGATCTTCGCGACCAAGGCAAGTCCGAGGCCACTTCCCTGGGCCTTGGTGGTCACGAAGGGGTCGAAGAGGTCGGGCAGGAGGTCGAGCGGCACGCCCGGCCCGTTGTCGCGCACGGAGAGCTCGATCGGCAGGGAGACCCGCTCCCGGGAGCCCGGCACCTGCAGGCGGATGCCGGTCCGGTAGGCGGTCGACAGGACGATCTCCCCGTCGGAGGCGTCGCCGATCGCCTCGGCGGCGTTCTTGACGAGGTTCAGGAACACCTGGACGAGCTGGTCCCGGTCGCCGAGCGCCGGCGGCAGGGACGGGTCGTAGGCCTCGACGAAGCGGATGTGGCGGGCGAAGCCGGATTCGGCCGACCGTTTCACCTGGTCGAAAACCCCGTGCACGTTGACGGGTCCGCGCTCCACCGGACGCTCGTCGCCGAAGAGCTCGACCCGCTCGACGAGACGCACGATCCGGTCCGCCTCCTCGCAGATGAGGCGGGTCAGGACCCGGTCCTCCTCGCCCGCCATCTGCTCGAGGAGCTGGGCGGCGCCGCGGATGCCGGCGAGCGGGTTCTTGATCTCGTGCGCCAGCATCGCGCCGAGGGCGGCGACCGAGCGGGCGGCGCTGCGATGGGTCAGCTGCCGATCCATCTTCTGCGCGATGGTGCGCTCCTGCAGCATGAGGACGACGGTGCCGTCCTCGCCGAGGGGCGTCGCGAACACGTCGACGACGCGCTCGGCCCCGAGCCGGGGGCTGCCGAGGTCGACCCGGTACTCGCTCACGCTCGCCCCGCGCCGGCGCACGTCCTCGACGAGGTCCATGACCGGGGAGCCGAACGGGATCACGTCGGCGAGCCGCTGGCGCCGCATGACGGGCAGGCTGACGTCCAAAAAGGACTCGGCGGCGCTGTTGCCGTGCAGGATGGCCCCGTCCGGACCGACCGTGAGGACCGGGACCGGCAGCGCGTTGATCACCGCGTCGCCGGGGCTCATGCGGCCGCCCGCAGCGCGCCGGGACGGTCCCAGAGCCGGGCGAGCGCCGCCCGCACCGGCGCCGGGTCGTCGGCGATGACCAGTGTCCGGCGACCCTCGGAGTCGACCGCGAAGCCTTCCGCGAGCGCCACGTCGGCGTAGGCCGCGAGGTGTTTTCGCGCATGGCGGACGCCGACGGCGCGGCCGAACAGGGCGAGGAGCCCGTCGTAGTGCTCGAGCGCCGCCTCGGCGCGCTGCGCCGGCGTCGGCTCACGGACCGGGCGGCCGTCGAGGGAGGCCGCGATCTGCCCGACGAGCCACGGCCGCCCGGTC
>DATLFZ010000453.1:0-5040 GCA_035540795.1 Beijerinckiaceae bacterium
ACCTGGGAGAGGCCCTGCCGCTCCGTGTAGCCGATCACGGCCTCGCCCTTCAGGTCCCGGGCCGTGACGCCGTCGCGGGCGGCGAGCGCGCTGCCGCGGGGCACGATGCAGACGAGCTTCCCGGCGGCGAGCGGCGCGATCCGCAACCCCGCATGGGCCGCCGACAGGAAGCCGATGCCGAGATCGACGCTGCGGCTTGCCACCAGGTCGAGCATCTCCCGACGCGGCCGGACCTGGAAGCGGACTTTTACCCTCGGGCGGGCGGTGAGCAGGGAGGCGACCACCCGCGGAATCAGCACCTCGCCGAGGATCGGGATGGTGACCACGTTGAGGGTTCCGGCGCGGGCCTCGCGCAGGTCCTCGACGAGGCGCCGCACCGTGCGCACGTCCTCGAACACCCGGGCCGTCTCGGCGAACAGGGCGCGGGCCTCCGAGGTCGGCTCGAGCCGGCCGCGCACCCGCTCGAACAGGCGGAAGCGCAGCTGGTCTTCGGTGTGGCGAAGCATGGCGGTGATCGCCGGCTGCGACACGTTGAGGAGCTTCGCGGCCCCGGTGACGGTGCCCGCCTCCATGACGGCGTGGAAGACCTCGATCTGCCGGAGGTTCATGGCCCCTCGCACGCCCGCGCTCAGCCGGGCTTATGGCTCGAACATGTTTTCTTATTGGACGCGTTTTGTCGCCCGGGTTGCAATCGCGAATTCGCGACCGGCACCCCGCCGGCGCGGACCCTCGGGAGGCGGCACATGGCGAAGCGGACCAGGACCACGGGACCGACCCGGCGCGACGTTCTCGTCGGCGCGGGCGCCTTCGGCACGGCGATGGCGGCGCCGGCGGTGATCCCGGCGCTCGCCTCCGAGACGCTGATCGTCAACTCGCAGGGAGGCGAGTACCAGGAGATCATCGAGAAGACCGTCCTGCAGCCCTTCGAGAAGAAGTTCGGCGTCAAGGTCGTGCACGACCCGGTCGGCACGGCGGCGCAGGACTACGCCCGCATCCGGGCCTCCCGCGGGGCACCGGGCTTCGACGTCGCCCACAACCTGACCCCGCCCGAGGTCATCCTCGGCGCCAAGGAGAACCTCCTCGAGCGGGTCAGCGAGCGCGAGGTGCCGAACCTGAAATACGCCTTCGAGAAGGGCAAGGCGGTGGTGCCGCCGCACGGGGTGCCGCACACCTACATGTACGCGGCGCTGATCTACAACCGCGACCGGGTCGAGCGGCCGACCTCCTGGGCCGACTACTGGGAGCCGCACAAGCGCTACGGCGACAAGATCAAGGGCCACGTCATCGCCTTCCACCCGACGAACCTGCTCGCCGTCTACGCGCTCCTGCACGCGGCCGAGCTCGGCGGCGGCGGGGCCGACAACATGGACCCGGCCTGGAAGCTGCTCCAGGCGCAGAAGCCCTATCACGGCCCGGTGGTGACCGGATCGTCGGAAGCGGTGCCGCATTTCGAGAACGGGCAGGTGTGGATCGCGCCCTACTGGAGCCCGCGCTCGGCCTACTACATCGCCCGCGGCCTGCCCTTCGGCATGGTCGTGCCCAAGGAGGGCGTGAAGGGGCTGTGCGACGTGGGCGCCGTGCCGGTCGGCGCCGCCAACAAGAAGCTCGCCTTCGAGTTCCTGAACTTCCGCCTCGACCCGGAGATCCAGCGCGAGTTCTCGCTCGCCTATTACAGCAGCCCCGGGCGCGGCGACATCACGGACTGGCCCAAGGAGTTCGCCGAGACCCAGATCGTCACCAAGGAGCAGATGGACAAGCTCGAGTTCCCCGATTCCGAGATGATCGGGACGCGCCGACGCGACTGGACCCTGCGCTGGCAGCAGATCATGGGCTGACGCGGCCGTTCCGGACCGATGGCGGCCGCCGAGCGGGAGAACCCCTGGCGGGCATGGGCGATCGTGCTCGTGCCCGCGCTCTTCCTGTTCGTGTTCTTCGCGCTGCCGAACGCGCTCCTCCTGTCGATCAGCTTCCTGAAGTCGGAGGCGCAGCACCTCACCGACGAGCTCACCCTCGAGAACTACGCCTTCCTGTTCCAGGAGCGCGTCTACCGCAACGCCTTCGTGCGCACCTTCGTCATCGGCGTCTCGGTCGGGCTCATCGACGTGATCCTGGCCTTCCCGATCGCCTATTTCCTGGTGCGCACGAACAGCCGCTGGAAGGGGCTCCTGATCGCGCTCTGCCTCGCGCCGCTCCTCGCGAGCGTGGTGGTGCGCACCTACGGCTGGTACGTGATCCTCAACCGCTTCGGCGTGGCGAACGACGTCCTCCTGGCCCTCGGGGTGATCGGCGAGCGCATCGCCTTCATGCCGAGCACCGGGGCGATCATCGTCGGCCTCGCCCACGCGCTCCTGCCCTACACCATCCTCACCCTGATGGGCTCGATCGGCGGCATCAACCCGTCCCTCGAACAGGCGGCCATGAGCCTCGGGGCGAACCGCACCCGGACCTTCTTCGAGGTGGTGCTGCCGCTGTGCCTGCCCGGCCTCGTCGGCGGCTTCATCCTGTCCTTCTCGATCGCGATCAGCGCCTACGCGACCCCCGCGATCCTCGGCGGGCCGGCGACGCTCGTCATGGCGACCGCGATCTACGGCTTCATGACGCAGCTCCTCGACTGGTCGATCGGGGCGGCCCTCGCGGTGATCCTGGTCGTCTCCTCGCTCCTCCTCTTCTACGGCGCCTCGAAGCTCGGCGCCCGCACGGCGAGCCTCTGACGTGGAGCGCCGGTCCACCCCGCCCTGGACGGCCCTGAAGGTCGCGGTCGCCCTGATCTACGTCTTCATGCTCGGGCCGATCCTGATCACCGCGGTGGTGTCGTTCAACGCCGGCACCCGCTCGGTCTTCCCGCCCGAGGGCCTGTCGCTGCGCTGGTGGGCCGTCGCCCTGTCGCCCGAATGGGTCGACCCGCTCCTGTTCAGCCTGCGCCTCGCGACCGCGACGGCGCTCCTCAGCGTCGTCCTCGCCCTGCCGCTCGCCTTCGTGATCGTGCGCCGCCGCTTTCCGGGCCGCGAGGCGCTGCTGATGCTGACCGTGGGGCCGCTCCTCCTGCCGGCGCTGGTCACCGGGGTCGGCCTGCTCCAGCTCTTCGAGTACGCGGGGCTTCGCGCCCATATCGGCTTCCCGGCCCTGCTCGCCGGGCATGTCGCCATCTCGATCCCCTTTGCGGTCCGCACCATCGTGGTGAGCCTGCACACCCTGCCGGGCAACCTCGAGCTCGCCGCCGCGAGCCTCGGCGCGACGCCGGCGGCGACGCTGCGCCACGTCACCTTCCCGCTCATCAAGAGCGGGATCGTCGCCGGGGCGGTGTTCGCCTTCATCCACTCCTTCACCGACGTGAACCTGTCGCTGTTCCTGGTCCGCCCGGGCCAGCAGCCGGTCACGGTGAAGATCCTCGGCTTTCTCGAATACGGCTTCGCGCCGACGCTGGCGGCCGTGTCGGTGATCACCCTCGTCCTGCCGCTGATCCTCGTCGCCGTGGTCGAGCGGCTCACCGGCCTCGGCGACTTCGTCTACGGAGGGCGCCGTGCCTGAACCCGCGCTGCGCCTCCGCGGCGTCGAGAAGCACTACGGCGCGACCCGCGCCGTCACCGGCTTCGACCTCGACGTCGCCGAGGGCGAGTTCGTGACGCTGCTCGGCCCGAGCGGCTGCGGCAAGTCGACGACGCTCGGCCTGATCGCCGGGTTCTACCCGCCGACCGCCGGCGAGATCCGCCTGAAAGGCCGCTCGGTCGAGAACCTGCCGCCGTTCAGGCGCGACATCGGCATCGTCTTCCAGGACTACGCCCTGTTTCCGCACATGAGCGTCGCCCAGAACGTCGCCTTCGGCCTGCGCATGCGGCGCCAGCCGAAGGACGAGATCGCGCGGCGCGTCGCCGAGGCGCTCGACCTCGTCAAGCTCGGGGCGCTCGGCGAGCGGCGCCCGCTCGAGATCTCCGGCGGCCAGCGCCAGCGCGTGGCGCTCGCCCGGGCGCTCGTCATCCGCCCGGCGATCCTCCTCCTCGACGAGCCCCTGTCGAACCTCGATCTCAAGCTCCGCGAGGAGATGCGGGTCGAGATCGCGGGCCTGCAGCGCCGGGTCGGCATCACCACGGTGTTCGTCACCCACGACCAGGGCGAGGCGCTGGTCATGTCCGACCGGATCGTGGTCATGAACGCCGGCCACATCGAGCAGATCGGGCGTCCGGACGACATCTACGAGCGGCCGCGGACGCGGTTCGTGGCCGAGTTCATCGGCCGCATGAACATGCTGCCCGGAACCGTCGCCGACGATGGGGCGGTGCGCCTCGCGGACGGCTCGGCGATCCGCCTGCCCCTGCCGCAAGGGGCCGCTCCCGGCGCGGCGGTGCACGTGGCGGTGCGGCCCGAGCGCGCGCGCCTCGCGGGCGAGCCGAGCGAGGGCCTGTCCGTGCGCGCCCGGGTGCGGGACGTGCTCTATCTCGGCGCGGTTCGGGAGATCCACCTGTCGCTGCCGGGCGACGCGCCCGGGATCGTCGAGGTGGCGAACCGCGGCGACGCCCCGCCGGTGCGACCCGGCGACGAGGCCTGGTTCGTCGCCCCGGCCGAGAGCTGCCTCGTCCTGCCCTCCTGAAGGAAGAGCTCCATGTTCGTGCTCAACGAGCTGCCGCCGCCGGTCGATCCCGACCTCCTCGCCCTCCTGGTCCGGGCCGAGCCCGCCACCGTCGGCCACCACCTCTACACCGGCTTCATGGACCCGGAGATCAAGGCGCTGCTGCCGGACAAGCGCATCGCCGGCACCGCCGTGACGATCCGCTTCGCGGGCATCGACAGCACCATCGTGCACTACGCCCTCGGGCGCATCCGGCCGGGCGACGTGCTGGTCATGGACCGGGTCGGCGACCGCAAGCACGCGGCCTGCGGCGGCGCCGTCGTCTTCGCGGCCCGCGCCGCCGGGGCGGTCGGGATCGTCATCGACGGCATGGCGACCGACATCGGCGAGATCCGGTCCTACGGCCTGCCGGTCTGGGCGCGGGGGCTCTCCGCCGTCACCGGCAAGCGCCAGTTCCACCACGGCGAGTTCTGCGT
>DATLFZ010000454.1:0-5512 GCA_035540795.1 Beijerinckiaceae bacterium
CGACGAGGCCGCCCGCCGCGAGGCCCTCGCCGTCTTCGATCGCCTGGGAGCGAAGGCCGCGGGCGACCTGTTGCGCCGCCGTATGCGCAGCGAGGGCGCCACCCGCGTGCCGCGCGGTCCGATCGCCGCGACGCGGGACAGCGCCCTCGCGCTCACGCCGCGCCAGGCAGAAATCCTGGCCATGATCGCGGAGGGGCTCACGAACGGCGGCATTGCGCAGCGGCTGCGGATTTCGGCCAAGACCGTGGACCACCACGTCTCGGCGATTCTCGGCAAGCTCGGAATCGGCTCGCGCAAGCAGGCGGCGCAGTTCTTCTCACCTGAGATCGGGGCGGGGCGTAGGGAGGTCGGTTCGAAAACATAGGGAGGGGCTCCCGATGCGCGCGGCGTCCCCGGGCGCGATGATCCGGCCGTGGTTCACGCAACGGAGGAGCCGATGACCCGCTATCTCGTCGAGCGCACTTTCCCGGACGGTCTCGCACTCCCGGCCGACGACGCCGGCGCGCAGGCCTGCCGCGGCGTCGTCGCCGTCAACGGCGACGAGCAGGTGACGTGGGTCCATTCCTACGTCACACCCGACAAGAAGAAGACCTTCTGCATCTACGACGCGCCCTCTCCCGAGGCGATCCGAAAGGTCGCCGACCGCAACAAGCTGCCGGTCGACCGGATCACCGAGGTGCGGGTGCTCGACCCCTACTTCCACCATTAGGCGGCGGCCGACTCGGCGTCGCATGGCCGAGCTTCACGGTCGCGCCTGAGCCGGCCCTCGCGTGGGGGATGCGGGCGCGCGACCCACAAGGCGGAGGATCGCGCGGGCCTCTCGCGCGGTCGCGGCCCGACCGCCGGAGGCGGCGACGGCTTCGACGGCATGGGTCATAACCTCGGCGTTGCTCCGGGCGAG
This sequence comes from Beijerinckiaceae bacterium, assembly GCA_035540795.1. Classification (GTDB taxonomy): domain Bacteria; phylum Pseudomonadota; class Alphaproteobacteria; order Rhizobiales; family Beijerinckiaceae; genus JAJKJG01. The sequence continues at coordinate 902 of DATLFZ010000454.1, forward strand.
GCGATCCCAAGCTTCTCCCCGAGCGTGCCGCTCAGGCGATGGCCGTCCGCATGTGGTCCTCCGGGCGCTCATCCCATCGCCTCGAAATGGCGCAGCATCCGCTCCGCATCGGGCTCGCGCCCGGTGAACAGGCGGAAGGCGTCGGCGGCCTGGAACACCGCCATGCCGCCGCCGCCCATGGTGCGGCACCCGCGCGCCCGCGCGTCGCGAAGAAGCTCGGTCTCGAGCGGGAAATAGACGATGTCGGCCACCCACAGCTCCGGGCGCAGGAGATCCGCAGGAACGGGGGAGCCAGGGTGTTTCGCCATGCCCATGGGAGTCGCGTTGACGACGCCGTGCACGCCCGCGAGCGCCTGCGCCGGATCCGTCCCGACCCGGCCCCGGCCGGGACCGAACCGCTCCCGAAGGGCCCCGGCGAGGTCCTCGGCCCGGCGCCGGTCGGTGTCGACGAGGACCACCTCGCCGGCGCCGAGGGTGAGGAGCGCGTGCGCGACCGCCGCGCCGGCGCCGCCAGCGCCGAACTGCACCACCCGCTCGCGGGGCGCGTCGGACAGGGCGCGCCGAAAACTCTCGGCGAAGCCCGACCAGTCGGTGTTGTGGCCGATCCGCCGCCCGCCCGCGAACAGGACGGTGTTGACGGCGGCGAGCGCGCGAGCGTCGGCGCTCAGGTCGTCGAGGAGCGGGATCACCGCCTGCTTGCAGGGATAGGTGACGTTGAGGCCCGTGAAGCCGAGGCGCTCGGCCGCGAGGAGCAGCTCCGGCAGCGCCTCGACGCCGAGCCCGAGCGCCTCGAGATCGATCAGCCGGTAGAGGTAGCGCAGCCCCTGCGCGTCGCCCTCGCGTTCGTGCAGGCGCGGGGTCCGCGACGCCTGGATGCCCGCGCCGACGAGGCCGACGAGGAAAGACGCGCCCTCCCCCCGCATTCCCGCTCCCGCCCGCTCCGCGCCGAGGGCGTCCATGGTCAGGCCCGGGCGATCAGGTCGCGCATGGCGCGCACCGCGACCGCGTAGCCGTCCGCCCCGAGCCCGGCGATCACCGCCGTCGCCACCGGCGAGACGTAGGACCGGTGGTAGATCGACTCCCGCCTGTGGATGTTCGAGATGTGCAGCTCGACGATCGGGCCCGGAAACATTTTGAGGGCGTCCATGATCGCCATCGAGGTGAAGGTGAACGCCGCCGGGTTGATCACGATCCCCGCCGCCTCGGCGATCGCCTCGTGGATCCACTCGATCAGCTCGTATTCCCGGTTCGATTGCCGGAACACGAGCGGCTGCCCGACCGCCGCGTCGCGGCACAAGGCCTCGACCTCGGTGAGCGTCGTGCGCCCGTAGATTTCCGGCTCGCGGGTGCCGAGCATGTTCAGGTTCGGGCCGTTGAGGACGTAGATCGGCTTGTCCATCGGGTGCGCATTCATCCGGGCCGGGCACTCACCCCTTGTAGCCGAAGAGGCGGGGCAGCCGGAACACGGTCTCGGGAACGAAGGTGTCGCGCAGGCGGGGCTGGGGCAAGGCGGGCCTCGTCGCCCCGATCGTGCTTCCCGGCGCCGCCGAGGGCGATGCCGAAGCCGGACCTGTTCGCGGCGTCGGCCCGGTCTACCGCGACGTCGCCGTCGCGAGGGTCGCGCGGGCGTCCACCGCGACGGGAGCGCCGTCCGACGCCCGGACCAGGACGGGGTTGAGATCCAGTTCGACGAGGCGCGCGCCGGCGTCCGCACCGAGAAAGCTCAGACGGCTGACGAGGTCGGCGAGGGCGCGCGCGTCGGCCTTGCTGCGGCCGCGGTAGCCGTCAAGGAGCGGCCAGTGCCGCAGGCCGCGCAGCAGGGCGAGCGCCTCCGCGGGGCCGACCGGCGCCGAGGCGAGCACCGTGTCCGGGTCGAGTTCGACGGCGGTGCCGCCGAAGCCGACGAGCACCATCGGGCCGAACTGCTCGTCGAACTTGAGCCCGGCGATCAGTTCCGTCTCCGCCCGCACCATCTCGGCGACGAGGCAGCCCTCGAACCGCGCGCCGGGCATGGCCCGGGCCAGCGCCGCCTCGATCTCGCGCCAGGCGGCCCGGACCGCGGCGGCGTCGGCGAGGCCGAGCCGCACCGCGCCGACGTCGCTCTTGTGCACGAGATCGGGGCACACGGCCTTGAGGACGACCGGGAAGCCGATCCGCTCGGCCGCCGCCACCGCCTCCTCCGCCCCGGCGCAGAAGGCCTCGCGGGCGACGGGGACGCCGTAGGCGGCGACGAGCGCCTTGACCTCGTCCTCCCGCAACGCGCCGGCGAGGCGGTCGCCGAGGGCCGAGCTCGGAAGGTCGGCCGGACGGTCGGGCGGTCGCCGGGGGGGACCCGCCTCCCGGGCGTCGAAGGCGAGGCGCAGCATCCGCACCGCGTCTTCGACCCGGTCGACGAACGGACAGCCCATGTCGCGCAGCGCCGCGCGGACTCCGTCGGCGGCGCCGCCCGGCATGACCGCGATCACGAAGGGCTTGCCGCAGGCGGCGAGCGCCTCGGCGATCTCCCGACTCGACGCCTCGTAGCGCGGCGTCGTCGTCAGCATCACCAGCACGGCGGCGACGCCCGGATCCTCCGCGAAGCGGGTCGCGATCTCGTGCCCGGTGCCGGGGGCGTCCTGGTACCGGCCGCCGAGATCGATCGGGTTGTCGGCCTGGGGCGGCAGGAGCAGGCGCAGGAGCTGCGCCTTGGTGGCGTCGGCGAGGGCCGCCATCGGCAGCCCGGCCTCGACGATCCGGTCGACGCCGATGCCGGCCCCGCCGCCCGACGGCGAGAGCACGCCGATCCCGCCCGGCCCCGGCCGGCCGAAGCGGACGAGCATGTCGGCGGCGAGGATCATCCCGTCCGGGTCGTCGGCGAGGAGCACCCCGCGCTCCCGACAGATCGTCTCGAACACGGCGTAGCTGCCGGCGAGGCTCGCCGTGTGCGAACGGGCGGCGCGCACGCCCGCCTCGGTGCGCCCGGTCTTCACCGCGAGGAGGGGCTTGCCGGCGGCCTGGGCCCGCTCGGCGAGCGCGCGGAAGCGGGTGGCGTCCTTCAGGCCCTCGATGTACATGCAGATGGCGTCGGTGCCCGGGTCCTCGATCATGTATTCGAGGAAGTCGCAGATCTCGAGGTCGGCCTGATTGCCGAGCGACAGGCAGGCGCTGAAGCCGACCCCTGCGTCGTGGGCGCGGTCGAACAGGGCGACCATGAGCGCCCCGCTCTGGCTGATCAGGCCGATGCGGCCCGCCCGCATCCGCGGGATGTCGAGGACGAGCGAGGAGGTCAGCGCGAGCGCGTGGTGCGGGTTGACGAGGCCCATGCAGTTCGGGCCGACGATGCGCATGCCGGTCTCGCGGGAGAGGCGCACGAGGCGCTCCTGCACCGCCGCACCCTCTTCGCCGGCCTCGGCGAAGCCGGTCGAGACGATGACGCAGCAGCCGACCCCGGCGGCGGCGCAAGCTTCGACCGAGGCCATGATGCTGTCCGCCGGCACGGCCAGGATCGCCACGTCGACGGGTTGGCCGAGCGCCTCGATCGAGGGGAAGCAGGGCAGGCCGTTGACGCTGTCCCGGCGCGGGTTGATCGGCACGATCCGGCCCGGGAAGCCGTGGCGCATCAGGTAGTGGAGGATGCGGCCCCCGAACTTGCCCCGGTCCTCGGAGGCGCCGAACACGGCGACGGAACGGGGGTGCAGGATCTCGCGGACGGAAAGGCGGGGAGCGGCCATCGGGTCCTCAGACGAAGGCGGCCTGGCCGAGCACCTCGCGCCCGACGATGAGGCGCTGGATGTCGGCGGTGCCGTCGATCACGGTGAGCATGCGGGCGTCGCGCCAGACGCGCTCCACCTCGGCCGCCTCCGACAGGCCGAAGGCGCCCATGCCGTCCATGGCGGCGCCGGCGGCACGCACGGCCGCCTCGGTGGCGTAGAACTTGGCGAGCGACGCCTCCCGCGGGCAGCGCTCGCCGCGATCGAGGCGCCAGAGGGCCTGGAGGGCGAGGAGCCGGGCGGCCTCGATCTCCGCCTCGGCCTCGGCGAGGCGGGTCTGGATCGCCTGGAAGCGGGCGATCGGCCGGCCGAAGGCGATGCGGTCGCGGGCGTAGGCGGCGGCGAGGTCGAGGGCGTGGCGGCCGAGTCCCGCCGCCTGGAGCGCCACCAGGGCGCGGGAGGCCTCGATCGCCCGCAGGAACGCGTCGGTCGCCGCGCCGGGCTCGCCCAGGAGGTTCTCGGCCGGCACGCGCACGCCTTCGAAGGCGACCTCGGCGAAGGAGAGGTTGCGCATGCCGACGCAGGGCAGTTCCTCGTGCCGCCAGGGCGACGCCGCCCGCTCCACGAAGAGCCGGCTCGTGCCGGCGGCGGCGCCCTTCTCGGGATCGTTGACGACGAGCACGGTCATGAAGTCGGCGACGCCGCCGAGCTTGATCCACTTCTTGCGGCCTTCGAGGAGGAAGGCGTCGCCGTCGCGGGGGGCGCGGGTCTGGAGGTTGCGCAGGTCGGAGCCGGCCTGCGGCTCGGTGATGGCGGCGGTGGCGACGATGTCGCCGGCGAGGAGCCGGCCGAGCCAGCGCGCCTTCTGCTCCGGCGAGCCGAGATAGAAGATCGAGCGCGGCGGCACGACCTCGGACAGGAG
>DATLFZ010000455.1:0-2712 GCA_035540795.1 Beijerinckiaceae bacterium
CCCGTCGCGCCCTCCCCAACCCGATCCTCGGCTCTCCGCCTTCGGCTCCGGCCGAGGATGACGCGCGGCGGGGGCGCCGCTATGGTCCGCGCCGTCACGAGGAACCCGCCATGGCCCTGAACCAGTCGATCGATCTCGCCCTCGCCGAACAGATCGGGGCGGCCGGCCTGCCGGGGACGGCGCTGGACGCCGGCCTCGCCGCCGTGCGGACCGCGACCGCCCGCCTGCGCGAGGACGACGAGACCGGCCGCCTGCCGCTCCTGCGGATGCCGGGCACGACGGACGACCTCGCGGCGATCCGGGAGGCCGCGGCGCGCCTGCGGGACGCCACCGACGTGGTCTTCCTCGGCACCGGCGGCTCGAGCCTCGGCGGGCAGACGCTCGCCCAGCTCGCCGACTACGCCGTGCCCGGGATCGGGCGCTTCGCCGAGCCGCGGGTCCATTTCCTCGACAACCTCGACCCCCTCACCTACGGCGCGCTCCTCGACAGGCTGCCCCTGAAGACGACCCGCTTCGTGGCGATCTCCAAGTCGGGCGGCACCGGCGAGACGCTGATGCAGGCGATCGCGGCCCTGTCGGCGCTCGACAAGGCGGGCCTGCGCAAGCGCGCCGGCGAGGCCTTCCTCGGCCTCTCCGAACCCCGCAAGCCGGGCGCCCGCAACGCGCTCCGCGACCTCCTCGAGCCGGAAGGCGTACGCTTCCTCGAGCATCACACCGGGATCGGCGGCCGCTATTCGGTCCTCACCAATGTGGGCCTCCTGCCGGCGGCGGTGCTCGGCCTCGACGTCGCCGCGGTCCGGGAGGGCGCGGCGGCGGCCTGGGAGCCCCTGCGGAGCGGCGACGAGGCACCGGCGGCGCTCGGGGCCGCCCTCCACGTGGCCTTCGCCCTCGAAGGCAAGCCGATCGCGGTCACGATGGCCTATGCGGACCGGCTCGAGCGCTTCACGCGCTGGTGGGTGCAGCTCTGGGCCGAGAGCCTCGGCAAGGACGGCAAGGGCTCCCAGCCGGTCGGCGCCATCGGCCCGGTCGACCAGCACAGCCAGCTCCAGCTCTACCTCGCCGGCCCGCGCGACAAGCTCTTCACCGTGATCACCACGGACGCGGCCGGCGCGGGCCCGGCGATCGACGCGGATCTCGCCCGGCGCGCCGGCGAGCCCGGCTTCGCGGGCAAGCGCATCGGCGACCTCGTGGCGGCGCAGGGCCGCGCCACCGCCGACACGCTCGCCCGCAACGGCCGCCCGACGCGCCGCATGCACCTCGACCGCCTCGACGAGCGCACGCTCGGCGAGCTTTTGATGCACTTCATGCTGGAGACCATCCTGACCGGCTACGCGCTGGGCGTGGACCCGTTCGACCAGCCGGCGGTCGAGGAGGGCAAGATCCTCGCGAAGCGCTACCTCGCCGGCGAGGGCTGATCCCCGATCAGCGCGGCGAGGTCGCGCACGACCGCGAGCGGCGGCAGGTCCGGATACTCGTCCGGCTGCCCCGTGCGGTCGACCCAGACCGGCACGAAGCCGAAGGCGGCCGCACCCGCCACGTCCCACCGGTTCGAGGACACGAAGACGATCTCCGTGGCCTCGCCCCCGAAGGCATCGAGGGCGAGGGCGTAGGTGCGCGGGTCGGTCTTGAACACCCCGACGGCGGCGACGGAGAGCACCGCGTCGAGGAGGCTTTCGATCCCGGCCGAGGCGACGGCCTCTCCCAGCATGTCAGGGTCGCCGTTCGAGAGGATGGCCGTGCGCTTCCCCGCGGCCCGAAGGACGGCGAGGGCCGCCGGCACCTCCGGATACGCGTCGAGGGTGCGGTAGGCCGACAGGAGCCGCTCCTTCACGCCCGGATCGGCGGAGGGCACGCGGCGCAGGGCGTGGTCGAGCGCCCGCTCGGCGAGGGTCCAGAACGGCTGGTAGCGCCCGGCGAGCGACAGCACCCAGGTGTATTCGAGGTGCTTCGCCCGCCAGATCTCGGACAGGCGCTGCGCCTCCGGCCCGACCGCCGCCGCGTGCCGCGCAACGGCCGAATGGACATCGAACAGGGTGCCGTAGGCGTCGAACACGATCGCCCGGGCGTTCGCCAGAAGGGTCGGGTGCAGCCCCATCCCCCGATCATCGCGCGCAGGAGCCCCGCCGGCAACGGCATTGACGCGCCGCCCCGGCGGCGGCACCACGGGCGCGAGAAGCGAGAGGAGGCGCCCGTGGCGTCGCAGACCTGGACCTGGATCGACGGCCGCTGGCACGAGGGCAACCCGCCCATCATGGGACCGCGCACCCACGCGGCCTGGCTCGGCTCGTCGGTGTTCGACGGGGCGCGCTATTTCGAGGGCGTGATGCCGGACATGGACCGGCACGCGGCGCGCGTGAACCGCTCGGCCGCGACCCTCGGCCTCGAGGCCACCATGGCGGCGGAGGCGATCCACGAGCTCGCCCGGGAGGGGGCGAAGAAGTTCGGCGACCGGGCGGTCTACGTGAAGCCGATGTACTGGGCCGAGGACGACGGGCCGACCACGATCGTCCCGGACCCCGCCTCGACCCGCTTCTGCCTGTGCCTGTTCGAGGCGCCGATGCCGGCCCCGAGCGGCTCCTCCCTGACGCTGGGCGCCTTCCGGCGGCCGACCCTCGAGACCATGCCGACCGACGCCAAGGCGGGCTGCCTCTACCCGAACAACGCCCGCACCATGCGGGAGGCGCGCTCCCGCGGCTTCGACAACGCGCTCGT
>DATLFZ010000456.1:0-16521 GCA_035540795.1 Beijerinckiaceae bacterium
GAGACCGACAAGGCGACGATGGAGGTCGAGGCGGTGGACGAGGGCGTGCTCGCCAAGATCCTCGTCGCCGACGGCACCGACAACGTGGCGGTGAACACGCCGATCGCGATCCTCGCGGGCGAGGGCGAGGACGTCTCGGCCGCCGCCGCGAAGAAGCCCGCGGCCCCGCAGGGGAACGGCGGCGCGCAGCCCTCGCCGACGCCGGACATGCACGCGGAGGGCATGGCCGACCGGCCGGCTCCGGTCGAGCGCCCGCACCAGGACCACGACATCGCACGGCCCGCGGCGCCGCACGTGATCTCGAACCGCACCGGCCACGACGCCATGGCCGAGATCCCGGAAGGGACCGAGATGGTCACCACGACCGTCCGCGAGGCCCTGCGCGACGCCATGGCCGAGGAGATGCGCCGCGACCCGGACGTGTTCGTCATGGGCGAGGAGGTCGCCGAGTACCAGGGCGCCTACAAGATCACGCAGGGGCTGCTGCAGGAATTCGGGCCGAAGCGGGTCGTCGACACGCCGATCACCGAGCACGGCTTCGCCGGCCTCGGCGTGGGCGCGGCGCTCGCCGGCCTGAAACCCATCGTCGAGTTCATGACCTTCAACTTCGCCATGCAGGCGATCGACCAGATCATCAACTCGGCCGCCAAGACGCTGTACATGTCCGGCGGGCAGATGGGCTGCCCGATCGTCTTCCGCGGCCCGAACGGCGCCGCCGCGCGGGTCGCCGCCCAGCACAGCCAGGACTACGCCGCCTGGTACTCGAACGTGCCCGGCCTCAAGGTGGTGGTGCCCTACACCGCCTCCGACGCCAAGGGGCTTCTCAAGAGCGCCATCCGCGATCCGAACCCGGTGATCTTCCTCGAGAACGAGATCCTCTACGGCCAGTCCTTCCCCGTGCCGAAGCTCGAGGATTTTCTCGTCCCGATCGGCAAGGCGCGCATCCACCGCGCCGGCAAGGACGTGACGATCGTCTCCTGGGGCATCGGCATGACCTACGCGCTCAAGGCGGCGCAGGAGCTCGAGAAGGAGGGCATCGAGGCGGAGGTGATCGACCTGCGCACGATCCGGCCCATGGACACCGACACGGTGGTCGCCTCCGTGCAGAAGACGGCGCGCTGCGTCGTCGTCGAGGAGGGCTGGCCGCAATCGGGCGTCTCGGCCGAGGTCGGCATGAAGATCATGGAGGAAGCCTTCGACTTCCTCGACGCCCCGGTGGTGCGCGTCACCGGCAAGGACGTGCCGATGCCCTATGCGGCGAACCTCGAGAAGCTCGCGCTGCCGAGCGTCGCCGAGGTCGTGCAGGCGGCGAAGGCCGTCTCGTACCGGTGAGCCGATGGCCGATCTCGAAGCCCTCTCGGTTCCCCCCGACGCCGAGGAGAAGGGCGGCCACGAGGTGCTGCGCGCCTTCATCGTCGACGGCGGCGTGAGCGTGGCGCTGCGCCGCTCCTTCGACGAGCCCTTCACCTGGGGCGTGCTCCTCGTCGACCTCGCCCGCCACGCCGCCCGCATCTACGCCCTCGAGACCGACCTGTCCGAGGAGGAGGCGCTGGACGAGATCCGCAGCGGCATCGCGGCCGAGCTCGACCGCCCGACCGACCCGGGCGCGACGCGGGCGGTGAACTGATGGGCCCGTCGAACGACCGCGCGCTGGAACCGCCGAGCGGGGCCGGTCCGGCCGCCCGCGAAATCCTGCGGGTCTGGACGGACGACGAGAGCGTTTGGATCGCGGCCGACAGCGATGCGCCCTGGACCGACATGGGCTGCGGCGGCGCGCTGGCGCTCGCCGGCGAGCTGTTCGCCCGCGCGCGGGCCGGGGACGACGAGGAGCGGTTCTTCGGCGTCCTCGCGGACGTCCGCGACGGCTTCAACATCGCCCTGAACGAGGCCCGGCCCGAAGGGACCCGCTTCGTCACCGACGACTGGGGCTGCTCCTTCAAGACGCGTTTCGTCCGGGACCCGGAGGGGGCGGCGCAGTCCGTGCTCGCGAAGGAGTTTCCCGAACTGTTCGCGGCCTGCGCCGACGACGAGACGGCGATCGTCTACGTCCCCCGCGACCGGATGTTCGGCCTCGCCATCCTGGACGGCGGCCCTTCGGTGCGGATGATCACGCACGATCCCTTCACCGGAAGGGCGTTGCCGAAGGCCCTCGGCGACGAATGGTGGGACACGGTCGAAGCGCATCTCGGTCGCGAATACGAGCCGGAGCGGGACGCCGCGACCCTTCCCGACGAGTTCAGATCCGAAGCCTGGTGGATAGCGCGCGGCTTGTGAGGCGGCGCGACGAGGTTGAGCCGATGCCGATCAACATCCTGATGCCCGCCCTGTCGCCCACGATGGAGAAGGGCAACCTCGCCAAGTGGCTCAAGAAGGAGGGCGACACGATCAAGTCCGGCGACGTCATCGCCGAGATCGAGACCGACAAGGCGACCATGGAGGTCGAGGCGGTCGACGAGGGCGTGCTCGCCAAGATCGTGGTGCCGGAGGGCACCCCCGACGTCCCGGTCAACGAGCTGATCGCGCTCATCGCCGGCGAGGGCGAGGACCCGAAGAGCGTCACGGGCGGGGGCGGCAAGACGGAGGCGCCGAAGGCGGCTCCGCCGGCGAAGCAGGACGCGCCGGCGCAGCCGAACCGGACCGAAGGCGGCGGCCAGATGGCGCATGCCCGCGTCGACGAGGCGCCGAAGGGGCCGGCGCAGCCGGCAGGGCAGGGCGGCCAGGGAGGACAGGGCAAGCCGAACGGGCAGGGGCGCATCTTCGCCTCGCCGCTCGCGCGCCGCATCGCCAAGGAGGCGGGGCTCGACCTCGCGTCGATCCAGGGCTCGGGCCCGCACGGCCGGATCGTCGAGCGGGACGTGCGCCAGGCCATGCAGGACGGCGCGGCGAAGCCCACCGCGCCCGCCGCGCCGGCCGCGGCCGCCCCGGCGCCCGCGCAACGCCCGACCGCGGCGGCGCCGGCCGCCCCTTCCGCGGACCAGGTCAAGGCGCTGTTCGAGCCGGGCTCGTACGAAGAGATCCCGCACGACAACATGCGCAAGACCATCGCGCGCCGGCTCACCGAGGCGCGCCAGACCATCCCGCAATTCTACCTGACCATGGATTGCGAGATCGACGCGCTCCTGAAGCTGCGCGAGCAGGTCAACGCCGCCGCGCCGAAGGACAAGGACGGCAAGCCGGCCTGGAAGGTGTCGGTCAACGACATGGTCATCAAGGCGCTCGCCATGGCGCTGATGCGGGTGCCCGACGCCAACGTCACCTGGACCGAGGGCGCCATGCTGAAGCACCGCCACGCGGACGTGGGCGTCGCGGTGGCGCTGCCCGGCAACGGGCTCATCACGCCGATCATCCGCCAGGCCGAGACCAAGACGCTGTCGGCCATCGCCAATGCGATGAAGGACTTCGCCGCCCGGGCCAAGACCCGCAAACTCAAGCCCGAGGAGTACCAGGGCGGCACCACGGCGGTGTCGAACCTCGGCATGTTCGGCATCAAGGAGTTCACCGCGGTGATCAACCCGCCCCATTCGACCATTCTCGCGGTCGGCGGCGGCGAGCAGCGCCCGGTGGTGAGGAACGGCGAGCTCGCCGTCGCCACCGTGATGACGATCACCCTGTCCTGCGACCACCGCGCCGTCGACGGCGCGCTCGGCGCCCAGCTGATCGGGGCGCTCAAGGAGCTGATCGAGAACCCGATGGCGATGTTGGTTTGAGCGTGAGGACGTCATCCCGGCTGGAGCGCAGCGGAGAGCCGGGATCGCGCGTCGCTTCGAGCGGTGGCGTTTCGGCTTGGCGGGACGAGGAAACCCGGCCCATATTCAGCTCCAGGCAGTCCCGGAGTTCGCCCGTGTCCGAGGTTAGAGATATCGTCCTTCCGATCCTCCAGCGCATGCAGGCGGATCTCGGCGAGCTGAAGCGCGACGTCGCCGCAATCAAGCAGACCCTCGCGGGGCACACGCAGAAGCTCGAGGAAATGGAAATCTACATCGCCTACGAGACCGGCCTTTCGTCCCAGAACAAGGCCGACCTGCAGACCATCAAAGGAAAGATCAAGGCCGTCGAGGACCGACTGAAGCGGCTGGAGGCAGGGGTCTGAGCTTTCCGCCGATCAGCGCGGTGCGCGCGCCCCGTGGATGCCCGGGTCAAGCCCGGGCATGACGAAGTGGATCGTGTCCGATCGGTGCCGAATGCGGCTGAGGACGATACTCGGCGACGGAGAAGGGAATGGCTGACACCTACGACATCCTCGTCATCGGCGCGGGGCCGGGCGGGTACGTGGCGGCGATCCGGGCGGCGCAGCTCGGGTTCAGGACGGCGGTGGTCGACCGGGAGCATCTCGGCGGCATCTGCCTCAACTGGGGCTGCATCCCGACGAAGGCGCTGCTGCGCTCGGCGGAGATCTACCACTACCTCCAGCACCCGAAGGATTACGGCCTGACGATCGACGGCAAGGTCGGGTTCGACGCCAAGGCCGTGGTGCAGCGCTCCCGCGGCGTGTCGCAGCGCCTCAACGGCGGCGTCGGCATGCTGCTCAAGAAGAACAAGGTCGACGTGATCTGGGGCGAGGCCTCGATCGAGGCGGCGGCCAAGGGCAACGAGCCCGGCCGCGTGGTCGTCAAGGAGACGAAGCGGGCGGAGGCGCCGAAGGGGGCCAAGGGCGCGGGCACCTACCAGGCCCGGCACATCGTGATCGCGACCGGGGCGCGCCCGCGGGTCATCCCCGGCATCGAGCCCGACAAGAAGCTGATCTGGACCTATTTCGAGGCCATGGTGCCGGAAAACATGCCGAAGTCGCTGCTCGTGATGGGCTCGGGCGCCATCGGCATCGAGTTCGCCTCGTTCTACCGCACCATGGGCGCCGAGGTGACCGTGGTCGAGCTCCTGCCGCAAGTCCTCCCCGTCGAGGACGCGGAGATCGCGGCGCTCGCGCGAAAGCGGTTCGAGAAGCAGGGCATGAAGATCCTCACCGGCGCCAAGGTGACCAGGGTCGAGAAGAAGGGCGATTCCGTCACCGCCACCATCGAGGACGGCAAGGGCACGCAGACCCTCACCGCCGAGCGGCTGATCTCGGCGGTCGGCGTCGTCGGCAACGTCGAGAATCTCGGGCTCGAGAAGCTCGGCGTGAAGCTCGACCGGGGAACCATCGCCACCGACGGGCTCGGCCGCACCAACGTGCCCGGGATCTACGCCATCGGCGACGTCGCCGGCCCGCCCATGCTCGCCCACAAGGCCGAGCACGAGGGGGTGATCTGCGTCGAGACCATCAAGGGCCTGCACACGCACGCGATGGACAAGGGCAAAATCCCCGGCTGCACCTACTGCCATCCGCAGATCGCGAGCGTCGGCCTCACCGAGCAGAAGGCGAAGGAGGAGGGTTACGACGTCCGCGTCGGCCGCTTCCCCTTCGTCGGCAACGGCAAGGCGATCGCGCTCGGCGAGCCGGACGGGATGATCAAGACGATCTTCGACAAAAAGACCGGCCAGCTGCTCGGCGCCCATATGGTCGGCGCCGAGGTGACCGAGCTGATCCAGGGCTACGTGGTCGCCATGAACCTCGAGACCACCGAGGAGGAGCTGATCCACGCGGTGTTCCCGCACCCGACGCTGTCCGAGATGATGCACGAGAGCGTCATGGACGCCTACGGCCGGGCGATCCACATCTGAGGCTTGGGAGGGCGCTCAGAACGCCCGGACCACCAGCGCCGCACCCCAGACGAACAGTGCGGCGCCGGCGGCCCGGCCGAACCACTTCCCGTGGGGGGCGAGCTTCTCGACAAGGACGAACAGGGCGATTGCGCCGATCCAGGCGACGTTCATCACGCCGCCGACGAACAGCAGCCGCATCAGGGCCCAGCAGCATCCGACGCAATAGACGCCGTGCCGGAGGCCCATCGCCAGCGCGCCCGCCGGTCCTTCCCGCCACTCCGACAGGACGAAATCGAGCGGTGAACGGCACCGGCGCAGGCACGCGTTCTTCAACGGCGTCCACTGGTACAGGCCGGCGCCGATCAGGACCGCACCTGCCAGGCCGCCATGGCTCACGTTCATCATCGGCGACAGCAGGGCGATCCGCTCGAGCCCGTAGTGCAGCGCGGTCGCGCCGACGCTGAATCCCGCCCAAGCGAGCAGGTAGCCCGCCGCGAACACGGCGGAACTCACGGTAGCGTCACCCCTTTCGGCGCGGCGCCGGGCGATCGTGGCATAGAGCAGGATCGTCGGGGCGGCACTGGGGAGCATCATGGCGGCCATCATGATCGCCCACATCGCGAGGAGGAGCGCCGCGTGGTGCAAGGTCCATGGCGCGCGCGCGTGGCCCATCGGCATGGCCGGCATGTCGTGCATGCTCATGCCGGCGCCCGCAAGCACGTAGGCCCACGATAGGGCGACCACGGCGGCGAGCCCGCCGATCACGAACAGGCGGTCTCGCCGCAGCCCGCGCTCGAGCACCGTCGGCTGGCTCATCGCAAGCCTCCGTCCCGCCTCACCGGCGGGGGTCTCACGCCGCGACGCCCTCCGGCGTGTGCACGACGTGCGCGAGCGTGCTGTGCCGGGCGGTGGTCGTGAACCTGATCGCGCCGGTGCTGCGGATGTCCGACGAGGCGACCTCGCCCTCGATGTGCTCGAAACCCTCCGGCAGGACCACCTGGATGCGATGAGACGCCCCGGTGACCGGATTCTTGATCGGCTCGACCTCCGTCTCGAGGATGCCCGGGATTCGCAGGCGGGCGGTGCGGCCCTCCTTGTCGAAATCGAAGCTGATCGGCGCGAAGACGGGATCGTGCATCTTCGTCACGATGAGGCTGAAGATGTGGTACAGGGTGCCTTCTTTCGAATGCTTCCCCGACAGGATCTCGAAGAGAGCCTCCCGCTGCTCCGCGGTGGCGCGTTCGTCGACGATCGCCTGCGCCTCGCCGTTGCCTTCGTGCAGGGGGCCGGGGAAATGGACGGTGACGAAGAAGCTGAGCCCGTCCAGCTTCACCCCGCCGAAATGCCCGCTCCTGATGCGCATCCCGAGCAGCCCACGACAATCGCCGTCGGTCGGCGGTGCGTTGAAGTCACACGGACAGCCGTAGGCGCAGGTGCAGTTCTTGATCCATTCGCCTTCGAGACGCCAATCCGGTGCAGCCATCGCTTCCTCCTTGGGATTTCCGCCCTTCGGACGATGCCTTCCTGCTACGCTCACCTGATCGGGTCCAAGGATACTCCATTCCGACCGGGCGAGCCACCACGGCCGGATACGGCCTGCCCGTCCGCCGGACCACGCGCCGCCGGCTCCGGACATCTCCGGATGTCCGGGCCCGCCCGATATGCTAGGGACGGGCTCCGACCCCCGCGGAGCGTCTGATGTCCCTTGCCCCCTTCACCCGTCCCGCGGCCCGCGACGCGCGCCGGAGCGAGGCCGACACGCGGCTGTCCCTGCCGACGCGGATGCGGCGCAACCGCAAGGCCGAGTGGTCGCGCCGGCTCGTGCGCGAGAACGAGCTCACCGTCGCCGACCTGATCTGGCCCCTGTTCCTGATGGACGGGGAGGGGGCGCGCCAGCCGGTCGGCTCGATGCCCGGCGTCGAGCGCCTCACCGTGGACGAGGCGGTGCGCGAGGCGGAGCGGGCGGCCCGGCTCGGCATCCCGGCGCTCGCGGTCTTTCCGAACACCGACCCGGCCTTGCGCGACCCCCGCGGTTCGGAGGCGCTCAATCCCCAGAATCTCGTCTGCCGGGCGGTGCGCGCGATCAAGGCGGCGGTGCCGGAGATCGGCATCGTCACCGACGTCGCCCTCGACCCCTATACGAGCCACGGCCACGACGGCCTGATCGAGGACGGGACGATCCTCAACGACGAGTCCGTGGCGGTGCTCGTCGAGCAGAGCCTCAACCAGGCCGCCGCCGGCGCGGACGTGATCGCCCCCTCCGACATGATGGACGGGCGTGTCGGCGCCATCCGCAAGGCCCTCGACGGGGCCGGCTTCGGCGACGTGCAGATCATGTCCTACGCGGCCAAGTACGCCTCGGCCTTCTACGGGCCGTTCCGCGACGCGGTCGGCACCAACGCCACCCTCGTCGGCGACAAGCGCACCTACCAGATGGACCCGGCCAATTCCGACGAGGCCCTGCGCGAGGTCGCCCTCGACCTCGACGAGGGCGCCGACATGGTCATGATCAAGCCGGGCCTGCCCTATCTCGACGTCGTGCGCCGGGTGAAGGACGCCTTTTCGGTGCCGACCTTCGCCTACCAGGTCTCCGGCGAGTACGCGATGATCGAGGCCGCCGCCCGCAACGGCTGGCTCGACGGCGAGCGGGCGATGCTCGAGAGCCTGATGGCCTTCAAGCGCGCCGGCGCCGACGGCGTCCTCACCTATTTCGCCCCCCGGGCCGCGGAGCGCCTGCGGGCCGGGTGATTGACGGGGCCGCGCCGGAAAGGTCTAAGCGGCCCCATGAGCGAGATCCTCTGCGAGCGCCGGGGCGCCGCCGGCCTCGTGACGCTGAACCGGCCGCAGGCGCTCAACGCCCTCACGCACGGCATGGTCCGGGAGCTCCGCGCCGCCCTCGACGGGTGGGCGGGCGATCCCGCCGTCGCCTGCGTGGTCGTAGCGGCGGCGGGGGAGCGCGCCTTCTGCGCCGGCGGCGACATCCGCCACCTCTACGAGCTCGGACGGGCCGGACGGCACGACGAGGCCCTGCAGTTCTGGCGCGACGAATACGCCCTCAACGTCGTCATCGAGGGCTACGGCAAGCCCTATGTCGCCCTGATCGACGGACTGGTGATGGGCGGCGGCGTCGGCATCTCGCTGCACGGCAGCCACCGGGTCGCGGGCGAGCGCTACCAGTTCGCCATGCCGGAGGTCGGCATCGGCTTCTTCCCGGACGTCGGCGCCACCTATGCCCTGCCGCGGCTGCCGGACGGTTTCGGCACCTATCTGGCGCTGACGGGGGCCCGGGTCGGCGCCGCCGACGCGCTGGCGCTCGGCCTCGCCACCCACGCGGTCCGCTCCGCCGACCTCCCCGCGTTGCGCGACGCCCTCGTCGCCGGCGAGCCGGTCGACGCGGTCCTGCACCGGTTCGCGCACGAGCCCGGGCCGCCGGCCCTCCTCGAACACCGGGCGACGGTGACGCGCTGCTTCTCCGGCGAGACGGTCGCCGAGATCCTCGCCCGCCTCGACGGGGAGGGGAACGAGTTCGCGTCGCGCACGGCCGCGACGATCCGCGCGAAGTCGCCGACGAGCCTCGCCGTCGCCCTCGAGCAGATGCGGCGCGGAGAGGGGCTCTCCTTCGCCGACGCCATGCGCACCGAGTTCCGCATCGTCTCGCGCATCATCGCGGGGGCCGACTTCTACGAAGGCGTGCGGGCGGCGATCATCGACAAGGACGGGGCCCCGCGCTGGGACCCCGCCGCCCTCGACGCGGTCGACCCGGACGTCGTCGCCCGGCATTTCGCGCCCGTCCCGGCGGAGCTCGAGCTGCCGTGATCGGCGGGCGCTCCCGGGAGAAGGGCGCTTCGGACGAGGCGATCCGGCTGCGCGCCGGGGAGGCGCGGGAAGGCCATGTCCGCTGGGACCTCGTCCTCGTCTGGTACATGCGCGTGCTCGCGCTGGTCTGGGTCGCCAAGGGGCTCGGCGCCTGGGCGATCATCCTCGGCGTCGGCGAGGCGATGCCGGGATTCGAGTTCCGCCCGACCGGCCACCAGGCGACCGCGATCTACTTCGCCGTGATCGACCCGATCGCCGGGGTGGGGCTGTGGCTGACGAGCGTATGGGGCGGCGTGATCTGGCTCCTCGCCGTGATGAGCCACCTCATCCTGTCCCTGTTCTTCCCGGGGGTGGTCCCGTCCAACCTCGTGATGACCGCCTTCCTGATCGGCTTCATGGCCATCTATCTCGTCCTCTCCTGGCTCTCGGCCGGCCAGGAAGGCTGAGGCGAATCGCCCTTCCGCGAGAAGAACCCGTAAGGGTAAACGTGCGTAAAGTTCATTCTCGATTCACTGCAAGGAGTAAATGCACAATTCATCCTGTCGCTTAAACCCGCTTTCATCCGCGCTGCGTAGGTTGCCTGGCACGAGCGGACCGGGACAACCCGGCCGACGATCGAAACAGGCGAGGCACATCGATGAATACTGTCGCGAAGGCGGTGGCGCGGCCGCCGCAGGTGGAGGCCGAGGCCGGCGTCACCCCGTTCTACCTCGAGTCGCTCCACCTCGTGGAACGGCTGCACCGCCGCCTCCTCGACGTGATCAAGGACGAGTTCGAGCGGCGCGGCCGCGACGACGTCAACAGCGTCCAGGCGCTGCTCCTCTACAACATCGGCGACAAGGAGCTGACCGCGAGCGAGCTGCGCACCCGCGGCTACTATCTCGGCTCGAACGTCTCCTACAACGTCAAGAAGCTCGTGGAGGCCGGCTATCTCCACCACGCCCGCTCGCGGGTCGACCGGCGCTCGGTGCGCATCAGCCTGACCGACAAGGGCCGGCAGGTGCACGAGATCGTGAAGGCGCTCTACGACAAGCACGCCCGCACCATCCAGCCGATCGGCGGCATCTCGGGCGACGACTTCCAGCGCCTCAACCAAGCGCTCAGCCGCCTCGAGCGCTTCTGGACCGACCAGATCCGCTACCGTCTCTGAGCGGGCCCGCGATTCGCGCCGCGGGCCGGCGCGATCCTCGTTGATCCCGGCCGCGTCTCGGCTACACTTCCCCTGCGGCAACGGCCGCCAAGGGGAACACGATGAGCGTCGAACGCGGAATTCTTCTCACGGTGGGCAGCCTGATCATCCTCAGCGTCCTGCTCGCGGTCTATCACAGCACGGCCTGGCTGTGGCTGACCGGGCTCCTCGGAGCGCACCTGATCCAGGCGTCCTTCACCGGGTTCTGTCCGGTGGTGAAGGCCCTGAAGAAGCTCGGCCTGCCGACTCGCGCCGGTTTCGCGTGACCGGCCGGCACGAGGCCGACCCACCCGAGCGCCGCCCGCGAGGGCGGCGCTTCGCGTTGCGCCGGACGCAACCGTCCCCCTCGCCGAAGCGTGAGTTGCCACAAAACGGCCGGACTGCTCATGGTTCCTTAAGCGCAACGACACAGTTTGGGGGAGGTCGTCGGGTTCCCGCACGACCGCCGCGATCACCGTCCACCGCTCCGATGTCCTCACGGGTTTTTCGCCGATGAACGCACGCGCTTCGATTCTCGCCGGCTCGCTCGCGCTCGCCATGTCCGCCACGAGCACCCTCGTCGCGGCGCAGACGATGCAGGTCGCCAACCAGGCCGAGTGGCGCCAGAGCTTCGATGCCGCCTCGCGCATCCGCGTGCCGCGCTCGACCACGCCGATCCTGTCGCCGCAGGCGCTCGGCGCCACCGAGGAGACGATCGAGCGCTATCGGGACATCGTCGCCCGCGGCGGGTGGGACCGGGTGCCGAACGAGCGCCTGCGCCTCGGCGCCCGCAGCCCCTCCGTGATCGCGCTGCGCCAGCGGCTCATCATGACGGGCGACCTCGATCCGGCCGCCGGCGCCTCGCCGATCTTCGATTCCTACGTCGAGGCGGGCGTGCGCCGCTTCCAGGCCCGCCACGGGCTCAACACCACCGGCGCCCTCAATTCCTCGACGGTGGCGGCGATGAACGTCTCCGCCGACATCCGCCTGCGCCAACTCGAGCTCAACGCGGTGCGGCTGCGCGCCTATTCGGGCAATCTCGGCGCCCGCTACGTGATCGTGAACATCCCGGCCGCCGTCGTCGAGACGGTGGAGGACGGCACGGTCGCCTCCCGCCACGCCGCCGGCGTCGGCAAGATCGACCGCCAGTCGCCGGTCTTCAACGGCCGCATCACCGAGGTGAACTTCAACCCCTTCTGGACCGTCCCGGCTTCGATCATCCGCAAGGACCTGATCCCCAAGATGCAGAAGGAGCCGAGCTACCTCACCGACAACAAGATCCGCATCTACAACCAGCGCGGCGAGGAGATCCATCCGTCGCGGGTCAACTGGTTCTCCGACGAGGCGACCCGGTACATGTTCCGGCAGGACCCGGGCGCGGACCTCAATTCAATGGGCTTCGTGCGCATCAACATCCCGAACCCGCACGGGGTCTACATGCACGACACGCCCGCCAAGGGCATCTTCGGCGACGATTTCCGCTTCGTCTCGTCGGGCTGCGTGCGCGTGCAGAACGTGCGCGACTACGTCGCCTGGCTCCTCAAGGACACGCCGAACTGGAGCCGCGACCAGATCGAGGCCACCATCCAGTCCGGCCAGCGGGTCGACGCCCGCCTCGCCCAGCCGGTCAACGTCTACTGGACTTACGTCACCGCGTGGGCGACCCCGGACGGCCTCGTCCAGTTCCGCGACGACATCTACAACCGGGACGGCCTCGGCAACATCCCGATCGCCGCCGCGGCCGACAAGGAGCCGGAAGAGGCGATCAACTGACGGCGTCGTCCGCCGTCAGGTAGTGCACCGCGAACAGGCGGTCCCGGTCGGTCCAGACCCGGCCGGGGCGCCAGCCCGCCGACGCCGCGAGAGCGGCGAACTCCTCGATCCCGTACTTGTACGAGTTCTCCGTGTGGATGGTCTCGCCCGCCGCGAAGCGGAAGGCGCGGCCCGCCACGCGCACGGTCTGCGCCACCCGGCTCTCGAGATGCATCTCGATGCGGCCCTTCTCGGCCGCGTAGAAGGCGCGGTGCCGGAACCGCTCCAGCACGAATTCCGCGCCGAGCTCCCGGTTCATCCGCCGCAGGAGGTTCAGGTTGAACGCCGCGGTGACGCCTTGCGCATCGTCGTAGGCCGGCTCGAGGATTGTGGGCGACTTCTTCAGGTCGACCCCGATCAGGAGCCCCGCGCCCGGCCCGAGCGCCTGCCGGAACCGGCGCAGGAAGGCCTGCGCTTGCGCCGGCTCGAAATTGCCGATCGTCGAGCCTGGGAAGAACCCGACCCGCCGGCCCGGCGGCGCGATGGCGAGGTCGAACCCATCGGCGAAATCCGCGACGAGGGGCATGATTCGCAGGTCCGGATGGTCGGCGGCGAGCGCCCGGCTCGCGGCGACGAGATGCGCCCCCGAAATGTCGATCGGCAGGTAGGCGGAAAGGCGCGGCCGCGCCTCGAGCAGGCGCCGCACTTTTACGGTCGAGCCGGCGCCCGGCTCGACGAGCACGCAGCCCTCGATCAGGCGCGCGATCGCCGGCGCGTTCTCGCTCAGGATGCCGAGCTCGGTCCGGGTCGGATAGTACTCGGGAAGCGCGCAGATCCGGTCGAACAGGCGCGAGCCCTCCGCGTCGTAGAAGTATTTCGGCGGCAGCGCCTTGGGGCTGGCGGAGAGGCCCGCCAGGACGTCGCGCAGGAAGGCGGCGCGGGAGCCGCTCTCCGAGGTGGGGGCAAGCCGGCGCAGGGCTTCCATCACGCGTCCTCCGCGAGGCGCAGCCCGGCGAAGGGCCAGCGCTGGTGGGGATAGAAGAAGTTGCGGTAGGTCGCCCGCACGTGCCCGTCCGGCGTGACGCAGGCGCCGCCGCGCAGGACGAACTGGTTGCACATGAACTTGCCGTTATACTCGCCGAGCGCCCCTTCGACGGGCCGGTAGCCGGGGTAGGGGGCGTAGGGGCTCGCGGTCCATTCCCACACGTCGCCGAACATCTGCGCCGGCGGGCCGCCGGCGGCGGGGCGGGGGCGCAGGAAGCCCGATCCGAGCGTATTGCCGACGGGTGGCGCGTCGCCGGCGGCGATTTCCCATTCGGCCTCGGTCGGCAGGCGCCTGCCGGCCCAGCGGGCGAACGCGTCGGCCTCGTAGAAGCTGACGTGGCAGACCGGCGCGTCCGGCTCGACCGGGCGCTCGCCGGAAAGCGTCATGGCGCGCCAGCCCTCCTCGCCCTTCTCCCAGTAGAGCGGCGCCGTCCAGCCCTGCTGCTGCACCGTCGCGTAGCCGTCGGACAGCCACAGCTCGGGCCTCCGGTAGCCGCCGTCCTCGATGAAGGCGATCCACTCCCCGTTGGTCACCGCCCGCGAGGCGAGGCGGAACGGGCGCAGGAGCACGTCGTGGCGCGGACCCTCGTTGTCGTAGGCGAAGCCGGCGCCGTCATGGCCGATCGTGCGGATGCCCCCCTCGAACCCGATCCATTCGAGCGGCGCCGCGTCGGCGACGGCGCCCGGCTGGAAGGGGCGGTAGGCGGGCCTGAGCGGGTTGCACGAAAACAGATTCAGGATGTCCATCAGGATCAGCTCCTGGTGCTGTTCCTCGTGGTTGATGCCGATCTCGACGAGGGGGGCGAGAACGCGCCAGCGGGCGGCGTCGACCTCGAACAGCCGCAGCATCGCCTCGGTCACCTGGCCCCGGTAGGCGGCGACCTCGGCGACGGTCGGCCGGGTGATCAGGCCCCGGTGGAAGCGGGGATGCCGCTCGCCGGCGGCGACGTAGTAGGAGTTGAACAGGTAGGCGAACTGGGGATGCCGCGCCTCGTAGCCGGGCAGGTGCGGCAGGAGCAGAAAGGTCTCGAAGAACCAGCTCACATGGGCGAGGTGCCACTTGGTCGGGCTGCAATCGGGCATCGACTGCACGACCTGGTCCTCGGGCGCGAGGGGGGCGGCGAGCGCCTCCGACTGCGCCCGGACGGCGAGGAAGCGCTCGCGCAGTTCGGCCCGGGCATCGGACCGGCGATCGATCGCATGCATGGTTCGTCTCTCCGGTCCGCTCTCGTTCAGCTTGGCAATGCGCCGGAGCCCGGGAAGTTTCGGCCCGCGACGACGTTGCAGCGCGCCGAACTTGGCACGCGGATCGATGCCCGAGGCGTGCGCCGGCCATAGCCGCAGGCTATGACGCGAAAACGATTTTCGTCGTGTTTACAGGCACTTGTTTTGCGTCGCCGAGACGATATCTTGAGCGGGGACACGAGACTCCACCGAATGCTCAGCCGCCGGATCTTCGCCGCGGGCGCCGCCGCGCTGGCGCTCGCCCTTTCCGCGCCGAGCGGCGCGCAGGAGCGCTTCATCACGCTCGCCTCGACCACTTCGACCGAGCAGTCGGGGCTTTTTGGGCACATCGTGCCGCTGTTCCGGCAGGAGACGGGCATCGACGTGCGCGTGGTCGCGCTCGGCACCGGCCAGGCGCTGGCGCTGGCGGCCCGCGGCGACGTCGATGCCCTCCTGGTTCACGATCGCGCGGGCGAGGACAGGTTCGTCGCCGACGGGTTCGGCCGCGACCGCCGCGACGTCATGTTCAACGATTTCGTGATCGTCGGCCCGAAATCCGACCCGGCCGGCATCCGCGGCCTGCGCGCGACGGAGGCCCTGCGTCGGATCGCGGCGGCGGGCGCGCCCTTCGCGAGCCGGGGGGACGACAGCGGCACGCACCGCATGGAGCGCCGCCTGTGGCAGGCCGCCGGCCTCGCGCCGCAGCCCGGCCCGGCCTATCGCGAGCTCGGCGCCGGCATGGGTCCGACCCTCAACACCGCAGCCGGGATGGAGGCCTATACGCTGACGGACCGGGCGACCTGGGCGGCCTTCCGCAACCGCCAGAACCTGAAACTCCTGCTCGAGGGCGACCCCGCCCTGTTCAATCCGTACGGCAGCATCCTCGTCGATCCCGCGCGCCACCCGCACGTGAAGGCGGCCGACGCGGCGATCTGGCACGAATGGCTCACCTCCGAGCGGGGCAGGGCGGCCATCGCCTCGTTCCGGGTCGACGGGGAGCAGCTGTTCTTCCCGAGCGCGACCGTGCCGCGGTCCTGATCCGGTCCCGACTTGGACGAGTTCGGCCGCGCGCTCTCCCTCGCGCTCGCGCTCCTCGGCGGCGGCGATCCCGAGCTCCTCGGCATCATCGGCCTGTCCCTGCGGGTGAGCCTGACCGCGAGCGTGCTCGCCTTCTGCCTCGGCGCGCCGCTCGGGGCGGCGCTCGCGGTCTACGCCGTGCCGGCGCGCCAGCTCTGGCTGGTCCTCGTCAACGCGCTCCTCGGCCTGCCGCCCGTGGTGGTCGGCCTCGTGGTCTACCTGATGCTGTCCCGGTCGGGACCGCTCGGCGGGCTCGGCCTCCTGTTCACGCCCTCCGCCATGATCGTCGCCCAGACGGTGCTGGCGACGCCGATCGTGGCGGCGCTGGTGCATCGCCTGGTCGAGGGGCTGTGGCGGGAGTACGGCGACGCGCTGCGGGTCGACGGGGCGACGAAGGCGCGGGCCGCCGCCACCCTGTTCTCGATCGGCCGCACGGGCCTGCTCACCGCCTTCCTCGCCGCCTTCGGCCGCGCCATCGCCGAGGTCGGCGCCATCCTCATCGTCGGCGGCAACATCCGCGGCCACACCCGCACCATGACCACCGCCATCGCGCTGGAGACGAGCCGCGGCGACCTCGCCCTCGCCCTCGCCCTCGGCCTCGTCCTGATCACCCTCTCGGTCGCGGTGACCGCGGCGAGCTTCGCGCTCGCGCGGCGGTTCGCGGCGTGATCAGGCGACCCGGATGACCTTCGCCCCCGTCGCGGCCGCGAGGGCCTTCGGGTCGACGGAGAACACGGCGAAGGGGGTGCCGGCGGCGGCCCAGACCGTGTCGAAGGCCAAAAGGTCCTCGTCGATCCAGG
>DATLFZ010000457.1:0-7460 GCA_035540795.1 Beijerinckiaceae bacterium
ATCGCCACCTTGCCGCCGGTCTGGCCCCGGCCGAGGGTGCGGCGCTTGCCGTCGGCGTTGTCGTGCCCGACCCAGACCGCCACCGTGACGTCGTTGGTGAAGCCGACGAACCAGGCGTCGTTCTCGTTGTCGGTCGTGCCCGTCTTGCCGGCGACGTAGGGGGCGAGGGGGCGGATCGCGGTGGCGGTGCCGCGCTCGAGCACCCCCTGCAGGATGCGCTTCAACTGGTAGAACGCGACCCGGTCGGCGGAGCCGATGCGCACCAGCGGCCGCTCGGGGCGCCGGTAGACCTCCCGACCGTCCTGCTCGATCGCCTCGACCGCATAGGGCGAGGGCAGGGCCCCCTCGTTGGCGATCGCCGCGTAGAAGGCGGCGAGGTCGATCATGCGCAGGGGCTGCGCGCCGAGCACGAACGGGTAGTGCGGCACGCATTCGAGGTAGAGCTGGGCCTCGAGGGCGAGCTCGCACACCTTGCCGAGGCTGCGCTCCGGGTCCGGGTCGAGGGCCCCGTCGAGGAGACGGGCGGTCGCCCGGTTGTTGGACGTCTCGAGCGCCCGCCGGAGCGTGACGAGCCCGGCCGATTCGCCCGCATAGTTGCGGGGTGACCAGTAGTCCTGCGGCCGCGGGTTCGGGCCGCCGCCGATCGGCGGGAGCGTCAGCGGTGCGTCGAGGAGCAGCGTGTCCGGCTGCAGGCCCTGCCCGAGGGCGGCGAGGAACGACAGGGGCTTCACCGCCGAGCCCGGCTGCCGATGGGCCTGCGTGGTGCGGTTGAGCTGGCTCAGCGGATAGGAGAAGCCGCCCGCCATGGCGAGGATGCGCCCGGTCCGGTTCTCGAGGACGAGGGCGGCGCCCTGGACGGTCGGGCGCACGCGCAGATCCGCCCGGGCCGCCCGGCCCTGGGCCTGGACCACCTGGACGAAGACCACGTCGTGGAGCTTGAGGACCCGGCCGATCCCCTTCCAGGTGGTGAGCGGCAGGACGCGGCCGTCCCGCAGGCCGACCCGCAGCACCTCGCCGCCCTGCTTCGTTCGTGCCCGTTCCAGGAGCACGGCCGGCTCCCAATGCACGTCGTAGAGCGGCAGGCGGGCCCGCTCCAGGGCGCGCCGCCACGGCGGCCCCTCGCCGTCCTCGGGGGCCGCGGCGAGCTTCTCGATCGCCGCGGCGAGGTTCGCCTCGGGACCGTTGAACGCGAGCCGGCCGGTGGCGAGCTCGTAGCGGGCGAGGCCCTCCTGGAGGGCCGCCTCGGCCGCCTTCTGCACCTCCGGCACGATGGTCGAGCGCACCCGGTAGGAGCCGGCGGTGAGGCCCTCGATGCGCCCGACCGTGCGCGCCTCCCGGTCGAGATGGTCGAGGAAGTGGAGCCCGCTCGTGCGCCGCGGCCGCTCGAAGGCGGCGAGCCGGGCCGGGGCCGAGAGCACCCGGCGCTGCTGCTCCTCGTCGATCTTGCCCTCCTCGCGCATGCGGCCGAGGACGTAGCCGAGGCGGTCGCGGGCCCGGGCCGGGTGGCGCTCCGGGTCGTACCAGTTCGGGCCCTTGGTGAGGGCGGCGAGGAGCGCGCCCTCGCGCAGGTCGAGGTCCCGCGCCGGCTTCCCGAACCAGGTCCGGGCCGCCATCTCGACGCCCCAGGAGGCGCGGCCGAGGAAGATGGCGTTGAGGTAGATCTCGAGGATCTCGTCCTTGGTCAGGGTCCGTTCGAGGCGGGAGGCGACGACGATCTCGCGCATCTTGCGCTCGTAGGTGACGTCGTCGCCGACGAGGAGGTTCTTGGCCACCTGCTGGGTGATGGTCGAGCCGCCCTGCGGCCGCCCGGGCTGGGCGAGGTTGCCGACGAAGGCGCGGATGACGGAGCGCTCGTCGATGCCCCGGTGCTGGTAGAAGCGCTTGTCCTCGGCGGCGACGAAGGCCTGGCGGACGTGCTCAGGGATGTCCCGCAAGGGCACCCAGACCCGCCGGTGCTCGGGCTCGAACACCTCCGTGAAGCGCTCGCCGCGCCCGTCGAGCACGACCGTCAGGCCCGGCAGGCGCTTCTCCTTGAGGCGGGCGTGGTCGGGCAGGTCGGCCATCGCCTCGTTGTAGAAGGCGACGACGGCCGGCAGGTCGACGGGGGAGCGCTCGAGGGTCTCCCCCTTGCAGAACTGCCGGTAGCTCGCGTGCAGGTCGGCGAAGTTCAGGCCCTTGAGGACCTTGATCTCGCCGGTGAGCGCGAGCGGGTCCTCCATCGCCGTGGCGATGAGCTCGTCGAGGTCGAGGTCCTCGATCTCGAACGCCTTCTTGAAATGGGCGCAGCCGTCCCGGAGGATCCGCTCGACCTTGGGGATGTCCGCCGCCGGATCGAAGTGCGTCGCCACCTCGTCCGGTCGCGTCGTGACCTGGCCGAGGGTCAGCGCCATCGCGAAGATCTTGACCAGAAGGGCGTTCATCCGGGGGCTCCGACGGCCGACGGCCGCAGGCGAATCGGACGGCGACAACTGGGCTGATTTACGGCCACGGGGTTGAAGCCTCCGTGAACGACGCGGCCATGGCCGACCATCCCGTCCCGCATTCTCGAAACGGATCCGAAACCGCGAAGGGCGGGCCGGGTGGACCGGGTCGGGGAATCGGGTCTACGTTGCGGGATGGTGCACGGCAGGACGTGAGCGGCGGCGCGTGCGGGGCCCGGCAACGAGCGACGGCGATTCGTCAGCGCCGGCACGGACAGCGGTCCCGCTCGCCGATCGGTCCGCGGTCCTGCGGCGGCACCTCTTCTTCCGGGAGGCGAGCGAGACGGCGCTCGAGCGCCTCGCCGCCCGCGCCCGCGCGGTCGAGATCGCCCCGGGGAAGCGGCTCTTCAACAAGGGCGATCCCGGGTTGGGGCTCTACGCGGTCCTGTCCGGCCTGATCAAGATCAGCGTGCAGGCGCCCTCGGAGAAGGAGATCCTGCTCAACCTGATCGGCGAGGGGGAGGTGTTCGGCGAACTCGCCCTCCTCGACGGGGAGCCGCGCACGGCCGACGCGACGGCGGTCACGCGCTCGCGGCTCCTCGTCCTCGACCGCCGCGATTTCCTCCCCGTCCTGCAGGAGGAGACCGCGCTCTCCGCGACGCTCTTGTCGATCCTCAGCCGGCGCCTGCGGCGCACGAGCGAGCAGGTCGAGGACCTCACCTTCGCCGACATCCCCCGCCGCATCGCAAAAGCCCTGCTTCGGCTCGCCGAGGTCCGGCCCCCCGCCGGCGCGTCCGGCACGCGGGTCGAGATCACCCAGAAGGAGCTCGGGCGGACGTTGGGACTGTCCCGGGAGACCGTGAACCGCCACCTGCGCGCCTGGGAAGACGCGGGCGTGCTCCGGCTGGAGAAGGGCGCCTGCGTCATCGTCGATCCTGGCTACATCCGGCGGCTGAGCGCGGAGCCGCCGGACCTCGCGTAGCGGACCGGCGGCGTCGCGGGCCCGTCACATCGTATCGGCGACGAGCTCGGGCAGGTCCGCCGGCGCGTTGCGGTTGATCTGGAGCACGTCGAGGCCCTGGAGTTCCTCCGCGGCCGTGACCGGCGGGGCGACGAGCATGGCCGCCCAGAACCAGGTCGCCGCCACGAGGAGCACCGAGCCGGCGATGGCGAGCTTGCGCACCGGGGTGCGCGCATGGAGCTGGGCTCCGAGGGCCCGCCAGGCGGCCCGCCAGAGGCGGCCGTGCTCGCGGCTGTAGAAGTCGTGCTCGAGTGCGCAGGACATCATGGTGGTTTCTCCCTTTCACGGGTGGAAGACGCGAGGACGCGGACGCGACGGAAAGGCCGGACTCGCCCGCAGCCGGGGATGCGGGCCCGGCGGTCGCCCGCGAGCGGTCCGGTGGAGCCGCTCGCCGGTCGGGCGGGCGAGAGGGGGGTGGCGCCGGCGCTTCCAGGCGGTCAGCGCGACGATGGCCGCGCAGGACACCGCGTTGGTCGCGAACACCAGCGCCATGACGTGGTCGCCGAGAGCGACGAGGGCGTAGAACACCGTCGACAGGTGCGAGAAGCCGAACATCGTCCAGGTGCCGTAGGAGATGGCGGCGGCACCGGACGCGTCCCGGCCGATGCGCACGATCTGCGGCAGGTAGGCGGCGACCCGGACCGTGTTGCAGAGCGTGAACAGGGCGAGCGCGACCTCGGCTGCGCTCATCGTGCGGCCCTCGGCGCCCGCGCCGGGACGGCGAGCGGCCGCTCCACGTCCTCGACGGGCTCGAGATCGAGCCGCTCGTAGAGGCCCAAGGCGCTCCGGTCGCCGGTCCGGCAGGCGGAGCGCGCCGTTTTCAGCGCCAGCGCCGCCGCCGCGAGCCGGTCTGCCGTCATGGTCGCCAGGAACCGGTGCTCGTCGAGGAGGACGAGGGCGTGCAGGTCGAAGGCGGCGCAGGCCCGCATCGCGGTCCCGCCCGGCTCCGCCGCGGCCGCCGCGCCGAGAGCGGCCGCGATGGCGGCGAGACCGACTGAGGTTGGGATCGGGGGCCGCTTGCGCATCGCCGGGACTCCGGGCGGGGTCGTTCCGGCGAACCTACGCGGCGCGCCGGGGGCGGCGTGTGACCCGCCTCACATGCGCTTGGGCCGCCGCTCAAGGTGCCTTGACGAGGTCCTCGTACTTGTCGTCCTCCCGCCGCAGGCGACGCTGCTTCGCGGCGATGATGGTGCCGTTGACCTCCCCGCCGAACAGGAAGATCGCCGACAGCACGTAGAGGAAGACGAGCGCCAGCATGGCGGTGGCGAGACCGCCGTACATGGAGGCGTAGGCGCCGGGATAGCGGTCGAGATACCAGCCGAAGACGAGCCCGCCGACGATCCAGAGCAGGAGCGTCACCAGGATGCCCGGGGTGATGGCGCGGAAGGTGCGCCGCCCCGCCGGCACGAGCTTGTGGGCCACCGTCAGCGCCGCGATGATCAGCATGGTGGCGACCCCGATCCGGAGGAAGCCGATGATCCAGCCGAACGGGTCGAGGCCGGGGATCCACAGGGCCAGGGCCCGCCAGGTCAGGGGCCCGAGCACCACCAGGATGGCGAAGCCCAGCATCACCACCGCGCCGAGGATGACGAAGGCGATCGATTCGAGCCGGGTCAGCCACCAGGAACGGGTCTCCCGCAGGCCGTAGGCGCGGTTGAGTCCGACCCTGAGGCTCTCGACCCCGCTCGAGGCGAAGTACAGGAGGAGGATCGCGCCCATCGTCAGGATGTCCCGGCGCTGGTGCGTCAGGATCATGTGCACTTCCTTGGCGATCGGCTCCGCCACCGCCGCGGGCCAGGCCTCGAGGATCAGGTTCGCCGCCTCGTCGGCGAGCGACCCGGTGCCGAAGAAGCTCGCGAGCGACGTGAGCAGGATCAGGAACGGGAACAGGGACATCAGCACCGACAGCGCGATGTGGCTCGCGATCGCCCAGCCGTCGTGCAGCACGAAGCGGTCGTAGGCGATCGAGACGACCTCCAGATAGGTGCGCAGGCGGATCACGGGTCTGTCCTCGGGGCCAGGACATGGCCTGCTGCGGCGAAGCCCGCAAGCGAGGCCCGCACCGCGCCCACGATAAAGCGGGCCGCCCATGCAAGGTTCGGCGCTTGCCTTCCGCCGGCCGGCGTGATGTGCGGCTTCGATGTCCGCTCTCCTGCCGCTCCTCGCGCCGGCGCTGTTCGTCGTCCTGTGGGCGAGCGGCTTCGTCGTGGCGCGGCTCGTCGTGCCGTTCGCGGATCCGCTCGCCTTCCTGGTCCTGCGCTACGCCCTCGCGACCGCCGTCCTCGCGGCGGTCGCCCTCGCGCTCCGCGCCCCCTGGCCGCGGGGCCGGGCCGCCTGGCGCAACGGGCTCGTCGCCGGGGTGCTGCTGCACGCCTGCTATCTCGGGCCGGTCTTCTGGGCGGTGAACCACGGCTTGCCGGCCGGGATCGCCGCCCTCGTCGCCGGGCTGCAGCCCCTGATGACGGGCGCCCTCGTCGGGCCGCTCCTCGGCGAGCGGGTGGCGGCGAAGCGCTGGGCCGGCATCGCCGTCGGCTTCCTGGGCGCCTTCCTCGTCATCGTGCCGAAGCTCGGACCCGGCGGCCTGCCCGCCCTGCCCGTGCTCGTCTGCCTCCTCGGCACGCTCTCCATCACCCTCGGCACGATCTGGCAGAAGCGCACCGCCGCGAGCGCCGACCTGCGCACCAACGCGGCGGCGCAATATCTCGGCGCCTTCGCGGTCACCCTCCCGGTCTCCCTCCTCCTCGAGGACTGGGTGCTCGTCCCGGCGCCGCCCTTCTGGATCGGCCTGTTCTGGTCCGTGTTCGGGCTGTCGATCGGGGCGATCGGGCTCCTGCTCGTCCTGCTGCGCCGGGGGGCGGTCGCCGGGGTCGCGGCCCTCCTCTACCTCGTGCCGCCGGTCTCGGCCCTGATGGCCTTCGTGCTGTTCGGGGAGACCCTCTCGCCGATCCAGATCGTCGGCATGGGGCTCGCCTCCGTCGGCGTCGCGCTCGCCAGCCGCTGAGCCTTTCGGAGGATCGCCGGCCGCGCTATCAGCGTTTATGCTGCGCTGCACACAAGGAGCTTGCGATGGCCTCCCCTGATCTCGTCGAGCGGGCGAACGCGGCCGCCCGGGCCATGGGCGACCTCGTCGCCGAGGCGGGGCGGCGGCTGCGCGCCGCCTATATGGTCGAGGGGCGGCTGTCGGCGGAGCGCATCGAGGCGGGCCAGCACGCGGCGCACGGGCTCGCTTGGCTCGCCACCTACGCCGAGGCGGTGCGCGAGCTCGCCGCCTATGCGGAGCGCATGAGCGGGGAGGGGCGCTTCGGCGAGGCCGAGGAGCTCCTCACCCGGATCGGGCTCGGCGAGTTCCTCGACCAGGCCTTCGGCGGCATCCCCATGAGCCAGGGGGAGATCGTGCGCCCGCACGCCCTCGGCATGTCGGTCGCCGAGGCCGCCCGCTTCCGCGTCCCCGCCGTCGAGGACCTGATCGCGACGGGCAACACGCCCGAGAACCGGGCCCGCCTCGTGGCGCTCCTGCGCGAGCGGCCGGCCCTCTTCGGCGATCCGGGCCTCGACGAGACCCTCGAGGCGGTCCGGGCCGAGATGCACCGCTTCGGCGAGGCGGAGGTCGCGCCGCACGCGCAGGGCTGGCACCTCGCCAACGCCTACATCCCCTTGGGCGTGATCGAGAAGATGGCCGAACTCGGCGTGTTCGGCCTCACCATCCCGGAGGAATACGGCGGCCTCGGCCTGTCGAAGGTCGCCATGTGCGTCGTCTCGGAGGAGCTGTCCCGGGCCTATATCGGCGTCGGCTCCCTCGGTACCCGGTCCGAGATCGCGGCGGAGCTGATCCTCGGCGGCGGCACGGAGGAGCAGAAACGGCGCTTCCTGCCGGGGATCGCGAGCGGCGCCATCCTGCCGACGGCCGTCTTCACCGAGCCGAACACCGGCTCCGACCTCGCCTCCGTGCGCACCCGCGCCGTCCGCGACGGGGACCTCTACCGGGTGCACGGCCAGAAGACCTGGATCACCCACCCGGT
>DATLFZ010000458.1:0-9797 GCA_035540795.1 Beijerinckiaceae bacterium
GCGAAGGTGCCCGAGCCCTGCATCGGCACGGTGACGTAGCGTCCCTCGCCGTTGATCACCTTGGGCAGGTCCTCGAGGACGGACTTGTTGATGCCGATGAAGGCCGCGTCCCGCGACCCCCAGTCGTGCACCATGACGGCCTTCACGGACTTCGCCGTGGTGAGGGGGCCGGGGGTGAGGAGGAGCGGATCGCCGGTCTCGGAGGCGGCGCGGGTCGGGGACATGGCGGGGTTCCGTCTGGGATGCGGCAAAAGCTAGCGCCGGCCGACCTATTGGTCCAATATGAGCTTTGGATGACAGCTATAGACGGGGTCGATAGGTGTCGGTTGCGGGCCTGCGGGCCTTCCACCTCGTCGCCCAGGCGGGGAGCTTCACCAAGGCGGCCCGGGCCGGGCGCGTGAGCCAGCCGACTCTGTCGGCGCAGGTGCGCGGCCTCGAGGAGGCGCACGGGGTGCGCCTGTTCGACCGGCGCGGCCGCGGCGTCGCCCTCACGCCGCTCGGCCAGAGCCTCTACGCGGTCACCGCCCGCCTGTTCACCGCCGAGGACGAGGCGATGGACCTCTTGGCGGGCGCCCGCACCCTCGGGCGCGGCCATCTGCGGGTCGCCGCCGACAGCGCCTCGCATGTCATGCCGCTGCTCGCCGAGCTGAAGCGGCGCCACGGCGGCCTGACCTTCTCGCTGCGCATCGGCAATTCGTCGGACGTGCTGGCGCAGGTGCTCGACTACGCCGCCGACGTGGCGGTGACGGCGCTGCAGACCTCCGATCCGCGCATCCACAGCCTGCGCCTGCGGCCGGACCGGCTCGTCGTCTTCGTCCCAGTGGACCATCCCCTCGCGGGGCGGGCCGGGATCCCCATCGGCGCCCTGAAGGGGGCGGATCTCGTCATCCGCGAGCGCGGCTCGATCACCCGCGAGGTGTTCGAGAGCCGCCTCGCCGAGGCCGGGGTGCGCCCGGGGGCACTGGTCGAGGTGCAGAGCCGGGAAGCGGTGCGGGAGGCGGTGGCCGCCGGGTTCGGCATCGGCATCATCTTCGAGAGCGAGTTCGGCCGCGACCCGGCCTTCGCCAAGCTCGACGTGACCGGGGCCGACCTCGCGGTCGCCGAATACGTGGTCTGCCTCGAGGAGCGCCGGCGCATCCCGCTCGTGCGCGGCTTCCTCGACGCGGTGCGGGCTACTGCAGGCGGATGAGGGCGATGCCGGCGATGATGAGCGCCGCCGCCACCGCCCGGATCGGCAGGAAGGGCTCCTTCAGGATGAACACCGCGATCAGGACCGCGAACAGCACGCTCGATTCCCGCAGGGCGGCGACCAGCGCGATCGGCGCCACCGTCATGGCCCAGATCGCGATCCAGTAGGCCCCGACCGACATCGCCCCGCCGAGGATGCCGGGGCCGACGAAGCTCTTCATCGTGGCGAGCTCCGCCGCCGAACGCCGCCAGAAGGCGAAGGCGAGGAGCGGAAACACGTCGAGGACGAACAGCGCCGCCGAATAGGCGTGCGGATCGCCGGCGGTGCGGGCGCCGATCCCGTCGACGAGGGTGTAGCCGCAGATGATGGCCGCGGTGGCGAGCGCGAAGGCGACGGCGACCGGGTCGAAGCTGCGCGCCCGCCCGCCCCGCATCGAGATCAGGATAACGCCGGAGGCGAGGATCGCGATGCCGAGGCCGCCCTGGAGGCCGACCGGCTCGCGCAGGAGGAACAGGGTCGCGGCGGTGGTCAGGAGCGGCGCCCCGCCCCGCGCGATCGGATAGACCTGCCCCATGTCGGCCCGGCGGTAGGCCTCGGTGAGGGTGATGTAGTAGCCGAGATGGAGGACGATCGAGGCGATCAGCCACGGCCAGGCCTCCCAGCGCGGGAAGCCGAACCACAGGAGCGCCGGCGTCGCCACCACGGCGGCGCAGACGGTGATCAGCGTCATCGAGACGAGCGGCTCGAGCCGGACCTTCAGCACCGAGTTCCAGCCGGCGTGCATCGCGGCCGCGGCGAGAACCGCCGCGAACACGTGCGGCTCCATCGTGGTCGGGACGTCCATGCCGGGGAGGTCTCGCGAGTCGCGGGAACTTACGCCGCCGAGGCGGGCCGCACCACGAAAAAACCCTCCCGCGAGGGCTCGCGGGAGGGTCTCGCATCGCGGACCGGGGAGCGCGCCGGCGGCGCGTCCCCGGAACGGCTCACTTCTTCTCGGGGGTGCGCGCCTTGAGGGCGGCGCCGAGGATGTCGCCGAGGGAGGCGCCGGAATCGGTCGAGCCGTATTGCGCGATCGCCTCCTTCTCCTCGGCCACTTCGAGGGCCTTGATGGAGAGCTGGACGCGGCGCGCCTTGCGGTCGAACTGCGTCACCCGGGCGTCGAGCTTCTCGCCGGCGGCGAAGCGCTCGGGGCGCTGGTCGGCGCGGTCGCGGGCGAGCTCGGCCCGGCGGATGAAGGTCGTCAGGTCGGTGTCGACGATCTTCACCTCGAGGCCCGAATCCTTCACCTCGAGCACCTCGCAGGTGACGACCTGGCCCTTGCGGATCTCCCCCGCCTCCGCGAACGGGTCGCCGGCGAGCTGCTTGACGCCGAGGGAGATGCGCTCCTTCTCGACGTCGACGTCGAGAACCTGCGCCCGCACCACGTCGCCCTTCTTGAACTCGTCGATGACCTGCTCGCCCGGCCGGTTCCAGTCGAGATCCGACAGGTGGACCATGCCGTCGACGTCGCCCTCGAGGCCGATGAACAGGCCGAACTCGGTCTTGTTCTTGACCTCGCCCTCGACCGCCGATCCGACCGGGTGCTTCTCCGCGAAGGCCTCCCACGGGTTCTGCAGGGTCTGCTTGAGGCCCAGCGAGATGCGGCGCTTGACCGGATCGACCTCGAGCACCTGCACCTCGACCTCCTGCGAGGTGGAGACGATCTTGCCCGGGTGGACGTTCTTCTTCGTCCACGACATCTCGGAGACGTGGATCAGGCCCTCGATCCCGGGCTCCAGCTCCACGAAGGCGCCGTAGTCGGTGATGTTGGTGACCCGGCCCTTGAGCTTGGCCTCGACCGGGTAGCGGGCGGCGATGCCCTCCCACGGATCGGCGAGGAGCTGCTTGATGCCGAGCGAGATGCGGTGCGTCTCGTGGTTGATCTTGATGATCTTGACCTTGACGGTCTGGCCGATGTTGACGACCTCGCTCGGGTGGTTGACGCGCCGCCACGCCATGTCGGTGACGTGCAGCAGGCCGTCGATGCCGCCG
This sequence comes from Beijerinckiaceae bacterium, assembly GCA_035540795.1. Taxonomy (GTDB): domain Bacteria; phylum Pseudomonadota; class Alphaproteobacteria; order Rhizobiales; family Beijerinckiaceae; genus JAJKJG01. The sequence goes on from DATLFZ010000458.1 coordinate 3,221, forward strand.
AGGTCGACGAAGGCGCCGTACTCGGTGATGTTCTTGACCACGCCGTCGATGACCTGGCCCTCTTCGAGGTTGGCGACGAGCTCGGAGCGCTGCTCGGCCCGGCTCTCCTCGAGGACGGTGCGGCGGGAGACGACGATGTTGCCGCGCCGGCGGTCCATCTTGAGGATCTGGAACGGCTGCGGCACGCCCATGAGCGGCGTGACGTCCCGGACCGGGCGGATGTCGACCTGGCTGCGCGGCAGGAAGGCGACCGCCCCGTCGAGGTCGACCGTGTAGCCGCCCTTGACCTGGTTGAAGATGACGCCGTTGACGCGCTCGTTGCTCTCGAACGCCTTTTCGAGCTTGACCCAGCTCTCCTCCCGGCGGGCCTTGTCGCGGGAGATCACCGCCTCGCCGAGGGCGTTCTCGATCCGCTCGAGGTAGACCTCGACCTCGTCGCCGATGTTGAGCTGCTGGTCCCGGCCGGGGCCGGTGAATTCCTTGAGGGCGACCCGCCCTTCGGTCTTGGCGCCGACGTCGATGACGGCGACGTCCTTCTCGATGGCGACCACGGTCCCCTTGACCACCGATCCTTCCTGGATCTCGGCGGTGCGGAAGGACTCTTCGAGAAGCGCCGCGAAATCCTCGCGGCTGGGGGCGCGTTGTTGAGCGACTGCAGACATTCGTTCTCCTAGGTGCCCGGATGGGCGGCGCCGGCGGCTCGTGTGGACGGACGTTCCCTCGCGCCGCCGCCCGGCGAGGACTTCGCCGGACTGGCCGCGTGAGCGGGCCGGCGCGGAAGCGGCGTTCGGGAACGCTGGCCGAGGCCGCCCAACGCGAAAAGGGCGCGGCGACCCGCACCCAGCTTCGCCGACCGGCGGCGTCTCGGACGACCCCGATGTAGTCGAAGCCGCCGCCCGCGGCAAGGCGCCCGCGGCGGGGGCCGGCGGGGCGGCTCACACGGCGGGTTGCGGCTGCGCCCCGGCGCGCCGGCCGAGCCGCCGGCGCTGCAGCAGCACGACGAGGCCGAACAGGAGGAGGCCCGGGATGTAGAAGATCTCCCGCGGCAGGCGCTGCGCCTCGAAATCGACCGCGGTGATGCGCACCGGCGGGTCGCCGTAGAAGTCCAGGTTGGACAGCGCCCGGGCGGCGAGGCTGCGCGGATCGGTCGGCTCGTCGAGGATCACGCGGCCGTTCTCGATCTTGACGTCGAGGCCGATCGCCTTCTCGAACCGGGCCTCCCCGGGGCCGGGCGGGCCGAGCTCGAACGCCATGGTGCGCGAGCGCATGATCGCCGGATTGCGCAGGTCCGGGCCCTCGATGACAAGGCGCACGACCCCGTCGGGCGGGGTCTTCTCGACCGCCTCGAACAGGCGGGTCGGCTCGATGCGCTCGTAGGGCGGCTGGACGAGGTCGAGGAAGAAGCCGGGCCGCAGGAGCAGGAAGGTCACGAGCAGGAGCACGGCCGATTCCCACAGCCGCGACCGCACGATGAAGAAATTTTGCGTCGCCGCGGCGAAGATCAGCATGGCGATCGTCGCCTTGACGAAGATCCAGATGCCGCCGAGCCAGCCGACGTCGATCAGGAGCAGGTCGGTGTTGAAGACGAAGATGAACGGCAGCAGCACCGTCCGCAGCGAATAGAAGAACGCCGTGAGCCCCGTCTTGAGCGGATCGCCCTTCGACACGGCGGCCGCGGCGAACGAGGCGAGGCCGACGGGGGGCGTCACGTCGGCCATGATGCCGAAGTAGAACACGAAGAGATGCGCCGCGATGAGCGGGATGATCACCCCGTTGGCGGCGCCGAGCTCGACGATGACCGGAGCCATCAGCGAGGCGACGACGATGTAGTTCGCCGTGGTCGGCAGGCCCATGCCGAGGACGAGGCTGATCACCGCCGTGAACAGCAGCACCAGCATGATGTTGCCGCCCGACAGGAGCTCGACGAACTCGGCCATCACCTGCCCGAGCCCGGTCATGGTGACCGTGCCGACGATGATGCCGGCGGTCGCCGTGGCGCAGGCGATGCCGATCATGTTGCGGGCGCCGAGGATGAGCCCGTCGACGAGTTCGGCCGCGCCGAGGCGGGTCTCGGCGGCGACCGCGGTGCCGCGCAGGCCGCGGAACAGCGCCTTCAGCGGGCGTTGCGTGACGAGGATCACGATGAGCAGCGCCACCGCGTAGAACGCGGACAGTCCCGGCGAGCGCTGCTCGACCATCAGGAACCACACCAGCACCCCGAGGGGCAGGATGTAGTGCAGGCCCGTCGGCGCGACCTCGTCGGCGAGGGGCAGCTCGACGACGGGGGCGTTCGGGTCGTCGAGCTCGAGCTCCGGCGAGCGCGAGGCGAGAAAGACGAGCCCCACATAGGCGGCGAGCAGCAGGGCGAGCGCGATCTCGGTCGAGACCGCGGGCGCGACCGCCTGAAGGCCGCGCAGGCCCCAATAGATCGCCCCGCACAGGATCAGGATCGAGGAGATCACGATGCCGGTGCGGATCAGGCCCTGCTGCCACGGGCGCATCACCCGCTTCGGCAGCATGGGCATGTCGTACTTCACCGCCTCGAGATGCACGAGATAGAGCAGCGCGATGTAGGAGATCACCGCCGGCAGGAAGGCGTGACGGATCACCTCGAGATACGAGATGCCCACGTACTCGACCATGATGAAGGCGGCGGCGCCCATCACGGGGGGCATGATCTGGCCGTTGACCGAGCTCGCCACCTCGACCGAGCCCGCCTTCTCGGCGGTGAAGCCGACCCGGCGCATGAGCGGGATGGTGAAGGTGCCGGTGGTGACGACGTTGGCGATCGAGGAGCCGGAGATGACCCCGGTCATGGCCGAGGCCAGCACGGCCGCCTTGGCGGGCCCGCCGCGCAGGTGGCCGAGCAGCGCGAAGGCGAGCTTGATGAAGTAGTTGCCGGCGCCCGCCCGTTCGAGCAGCGACCCGAACAGGACGAACAGGAACACGAACGAGGTCGAGACCCCGAGCGCCACGCCGAACACGCCGCCGGTCGACAGCCACATCTGGTCCATGGCGCGGGCGAAGGAGGCGCCGCGCCATTGCAGCACCTCCGGCACCCACCAGGCCGAGCCGAAGAACACGTAGGCGAGGAAGACGAGCGCGACCACGACGAGGGCCGGGCCGAGCGCCCGGCGCGTCGCCTCGAGCAGCAGGAAGAGGCCGAGCCCCGCCACCACGAGGTCCTGCAGGATCGGCAGGCCGGGGCGGCCGGAGAGCTGGCGGTAGAACAGGAACAGGTAGAGGGCGCAGAAGGCCGCGACCGCGGCGAGGATCGCGTCGGTCGCCGGCAGCCGGTCGCGCGGGCTGCGGGCGAGCGCCGGAAACACCATGAAGGCGAGCGCCACCGCGAAGGCGAGGTGGATCGAGCGCGCCTGGGTGTCGTTGAGGACGACCGGCAGGCCGGTCAGGCGGGCGAGGGTGAAGGGGAACGGGGAGGCGATGTAGAGCTGGAACAGGGACCAGGTGAGCGCAAGGCCGGCGACCGCCATCCCCGCGGCGCCCGCCGGATTGCGGGCGCCGGTGTCGGCGGCGGCGACGAGGTTTTGGAGCTCCTCCGCCGTGGCGGCGCGCGGCGCGCCCGGCTCCGTCCTGTCCCCCATCGCCCCCTCCCCGGCGGCGGAGCCGGCGCCGTGGCGCCGGCCCGCGTTCCGCTCAGCGCCAGCCGCGCTCCTTGTAGTACTTCTCGGCGCCGGGGTGCAGCGGCGCGGACAGGCCCTGCGTCACCATCTGCTTCGGGTCGAGGTTGGCGAGGGCCGGGTGCAGGCCCTTGAAGTTGTCGAAGTTGTCGAACACCGCCTTCACGAAGGCCTGGACCACGTTGTCCGGCACGTCGGCGGAGGTGACGACCGTCGCGCCGACCCCGAAGGTGTTGATCGGGTTCGGGTTGCCCCGGTACATGCCGCCCGGGATGGTGGCCCGGAAGTAGTACGGGTGCTCGGAGACGAGCTTGTCGACCACCGGGCCCTCGATCGGCACGATGCGGCTGTCGCAGGAGGTGGTCGCCTCCTGGATCGAGCCGGCCGGATGGCCGACCGTGAAGACGAAGGCGTCGACCTTGTTGTCGCAGAGCGCCTGGCTCTGCTCGGCCGGGGCGAGCTCGGAGGCGAGAGCGAAGTCGCCGGTCGTCCAGCCCTTCTCCTTCATGACGAGCTCCATCAGCGCCCGCTGGCCGGAGCCCGGATTGCCGATGTTGACGCGCTTGCCCTTGAGGTCGTCGAAGGACTTGATCGGGGTCTCGGCCCGGGCGACCACGGTCATCGGCTCGGGATGGAGCGAGAACACCGCCCGCAGCTTCTCGTGCTTCTCCTTGAACGGGCCCTTGCCCTCCCAGGCGTTGAACTGCACGTCCGACTGGACGACGCCGAATTCGAGCTCGCCACCGCGGATGGCGTTGACGTTGAACACCGAGCCGCCGGTCGATTCCACCGAGCAGCGCACCCCGTGGTCCTTGCGGGTCTGGTTCATGAGGCGGCAGATGGCGCCCCCGACCGGGTAGTAGACGCCGGTCACGCCGCCGGTGCCGACCGAGACGAAGCGCTGCTGCTGCGCGGTGGCGTCGGTCGCGGCGCCGAGCGCCAGCGTCAGGGCGAGAGCCAGGGTGTGTTTCATCGTGTTCCTCCTTGTTGGCTTTCCATGCGGAGACCGCCCGTGGGCGACCTCCCGACCGTTCGGCCGCCGCGGCGGCTCGAGGCCATTGTCGGACAGGCCGGCCCGCAAGGGAAGCGCCGGCCCGGCCGAGCTTGGCCATGCCACAACGGGCCGGCGGGGAAAAGGATCGCGAGACTGCGCCGCGACCGTTCCGGCCCCCCTTCGCCGGCGCCTCAGTCGCAAGCGGTCGCGCGGGCGAGGAGAAATGCCCGCTCCGGTGCGTTGGCGGTGAGACGGGCTGCGGCCTCGAATTGCGCGCGGGCCTCGGCCAATCGGCCGGCCCGAAACAGGAAATCGCCCCGCGCCGCGGGAAGCGGCGCGTAGGTGAGCAGGAAGGCACCGTCGACGATCTCGTCGAGCAGCCGAAGGCCCGCTTCCGGGCCGGAGGCCATGCTGTGGGCCACCGCCCTGTTGAGATCCACGACCGGCGAAGGCATCGCCACGCTCAGGCGATCGTAGAGGCCGGCGATCCGGCGCCAGTCGGTGTCCTCGGCCCGAGACGCCCGCGCGTGGCAGGCGGCGATCGCCGCCTGCAGCGCGTAGGGGCCGTCGGTACCCCCGAGCGCTTCGGCGCGCGCCAGCGCCGCGAGCCCCCGCCGGATCAGCAGCCGGTCCCAGCGCCCGCGATTCTGCTCGGTGAGCGGCACCAACGTCCCGTCCGGCGCCGCCCGCGCCGCGAGGCGGGAAGCCTGCAGCTCCATCAGCGCGAGCAGGCCGAGCACCTCGGGCTCCTCGGGAAGCAGGCCCGCCAGAATTCGCCCGAGCCGCTGCGCTTCCGCGCAGAGCGCGGGCCGGACCAGGTCCTCGCCCGCGGTCGCGGCGTAGCCCTCGTTGAAGATCAGGTAGATGACGGTGAGCACGGAGCCGAGCCGCTCCGCGCGCTCAGGGCCGCGCGGCACCGCGAAGGCGAGGCCCGCTTCGGCGATGGTCCTCTTCGCGCGCACGATCCGCTGCGCGATGGTCGACTCCCGCGACAGGAACGCGCGCGCGATCTCGGCGGTGGTCAGACCTCCGACCAGGCGCAAGGTGAGGGCGGCGCGCGCGTCGGGCGAGATCACCGGATGGCAGGCGGTGAAGATCAGGCCGAGCAGCTCGTCGCCGAGATCGTCGTCCAGCGCTGCCTCGACGTCCTCCACGATCGTGTCGCGCCCCTCGCCGAGCTCGCGCGCGATCTCGGCGTGCTTGCGCTCGCGCATTCGGTCGCGGCGCAGCGCGTCGACGGCGCGACGCTTGGCCGTCGCCGTCAGCCACGCCCCCGGATTGTGCGGCACGCCGCTCTTCGGCCATTCGGCGAGGGCGATCAGCAGCGCTTCCTGCGCGAACTCCTCGGCCCGGTCGACGTCCCGCATCATGCGGGCGAGGCGGGCGACGAGCCGCGCCCGCTCGATGCGGAACGTGGCTTCGATCGCCGCACGCGTCGCCTCTGCCGTCATGCCGGACTCCTCCTCGCGCCGATGCCGACGCGGCACGCACGGCCAGCGGAGGGCCGCCTCAGTCGCCCCCGAGCTTCCGGCGCACGCGCTCGTGGACCGCCTCCGCCGCGGGCGTCATGATCTCCTCGAAATCGGCCAGCTCGTAGACCGGGCGGATCTCGATCTCGCTCGGGCCGAGCATGGGATTGGGGCAGCGCTTCACCCAGGCGACCGCCTCGTCCATGTCCTTGACCTCCCAGATCCAGTAGCCGGCGACCAGCTCCCGGGTCTCGGCGAAGGGCCCGTCGATCACCGTGCGGTTCGGGCCGTCGAACGCGATCCGCTTCCCCTGCCTGGACGGTTTGAGCCCCTCGCCGCCGAGCATGATGCCGGCATTGACCAGCTCCTCGTTGAACCGGCCCATCGCCTCGAGCAGCTCGCTCGGGGGCATCACGCCCCGCTCGCTGTCCTCGGTCGCCTTCACAAACACCATCACGCGCATTGTCCCATCTCCT
>DATLFZ010000459.1:0-2273 GCA_035540795.1 Beijerinckiaceae bacterium
GCGACCGCAGCAGAGCGGCGGCGGCATCGGCATCGCGCCGGGCCCCGAGCTGCTCGAAGGCGGCGCAGGCGACGCGGGCTTCGGCAACGGCGGTCTCGCGATCGACAGTTGCGAGCGCGCCGGCGAGAACGAGGCGGGTTCGAGCCGACTCGTAGGGCAGGCCAAGCTCTGCGAACCAGGTGAGCGCGAGCTCGAGGTCCTGCACCGCGGGTGCGCCGCCGGTCCGGGCCGTCGCCCGCCGTACGTAGGCGCCAACGATGCCACCGCTGTCGGCCGCCGCCGGAGGATCGTCTCCGAGCGCCCCTGCGGAGGCAACGAGATCGAGCAGGACGGCGCGCTCGACGCAGCCATCGTCGAGGTCGCGCAGCCGGCGATGGGCGAGCGCAGCGGCAACGGTCGCCTCCCCCCGCGCCAGGTGGAGGAGGCACCGCCCGTAAGTCGTCACGGGTTGATCTTCCAGGCCAGCCAACAGCTCGGCTGCATCCTCGAGCCGGCCCTGCGCAATCCAGAGTTCGGCGAGCCTGGCGGCCGCCTCTGCGCGCAATACGGTGTCGCCGGTCCCGCTCGTCGCCAGCGCCGCCTGCAACTCCCGCTCGGCGCCAGGCCAGTCGCCGGCCGCGAAGAGGACGGCCCCGTGATGGGTACGGCACGTCGTGTAGAGGTGCGAAGATCCGTAGCGCTGCTGGAAGTCGTCGGCGGCGCGGATCCACTGTGCGGCCCGCTTGACGTCGAGGGCCCGACTGCACGCCGTGATGGTGCGGCAACTAACGAGGACCACCGTGTCGAGGTCAGTGCCCTCGCCGGCGAGCGAGGCCGCCATGGCTTGGTCAAGGAGGGACATTCCTTCGCCGCGCCGGCCGATCGCGACGAGTGCGGCACCGAGTTCGCAGCGGGCGCACAAGGTCAAGTCGGGATCGCCCAGTGATTGGGCGCTGGAGAGCGCGCGCCGGGCATAGTCGACGGCCATGAGCGCTTCGCCTCGGTCGGTGGCCGTGTACGCCCGTGCCAGCATGACCCACCCCGCGAGCGGCACGACGTCGTGCTCGGCGACGAGGGTCGATGCCCGCTCGAGCCAGCCGTTGGCGGCGGCGTCGTTTCCAACGCTCATCCGGAGCGCGAGACAGAGGTAGAAGGCGGCAAGGACGGCTTGGGCATGGTCGCCCCGGTGCTCGAACGCCACGTAGGCCCGCTCCCAGCATCGCAGGGCGTCGTGCGTCTCGCCGAGCCACCATCTGGCGACGCCGAGGCCGAAATGCGCGTCCGCCGTCTCATCGCCATCAAGGACAACGAGATAGCACTCACGCGCACGTGACCAGTCACCCGACCGCAGCGCGGCCGTAGCGAAGTCGAGAGTTGTCTCCTCGTCCACGCACTGAAGGCTAGGGCTCAGCCGCTCGGGAGTCGGAGGGGCACCCAGAGACGGTTCCGTGGCTTGTCGGTCACGGGATCAGTGGCGAGCGAGCGACAGGCGGGCCGGCGGCGGCCGAGCCGTCTTGCTTGACCGGCGTCGTAATGGGCAACCGGCTTCGGCCCGGTGCGGGCGAGCGCGGCCAAGCGGCACGCGTGATGATGCACACTGTCCGAGTGATAGCCGCCCTGGGCGGCGAGCCGATCGTGTGCTTCCTCCTGCCCCGGCCCGGCGCCGATGATCACGAGCCGGCGGCGACCGAGCGGTCTGGGCCGCGACGACCAACCCTCACCAAGCTCCGTCCTCTTCTGAACGAGCGCCAGCGGCGAGCACTGGCCGGGGTGACGGCGAGGGCGCTCGGTCGTGGTGGGGTGGCGCAGGTCGCGGTGGCGTCGGGGATGTCCCGCAAGACGGTGTCTGCCGCGGTGGCCGAGGTGGACGCCGGGTTCGAGGCCTCGTCACGAGTGCGCCGGCCGGGGGCGGGCCGCAAGAAGCTGATCGACCACGACCCGGAGCTATTGGTGGCGCTGGACTCCCTGGTGGAGCCGGAGAGCCGGGGCGACCCGATGTGCCGGCTGCGCTGGACGTGCAAGTCCACCCGCAACCTCGCCGACGAGCTCGCCGCCCATGGCCACCCTGCGAGCTCGTGGACCGTGGCCCAGCTGTTGCACTACCTGGAGTTCAGCCTGCAGGCCAACGCCAAGCAGCGCGAAGGCGCCCAGCACCCCGACCGCGACGCCCAGTTCCACTACCTCAACGACCAGGTCCCCGCCCACCTGCGGCGGCAGTGGCCGGTGATCAGCGTCGATACCAAGAAGAAGGAAGTGGTCGGGAACCACGGCGGGCAGAACCGGCGGCCGGAGGC
>DATLFZ010000460.1:0-9661 GCA_035540795.1 Beijerinckiaceae bacterium
TCCCTGGATCAAGGAGCATCCCGAATGGTTCGACTGGCGCCCTGACGGCACGATCAAATTCGCCGAGAACCCGCCGAAGAAGTACGAGGACATCGTCAACGTCCACTTCTACGGCGAGGCGCTGCCCTCGCTCTGGTACGAGCTGCGCGACGTGGTCCTGTTCTGGGTCGAGCAGGGCGTGAAGATCTTTCGGGTCGACAACCCGCACACGAAGCCAATCCCGTTCTGGGAATGGATGATCCGCGAGGTCAACGCGGCCCACCCCGACGTGATCTTCCTCGCCGAGGCCTTCACCCGGCCGAAGATGATGCGCAAGCTCGCCAAGGTCGGCTTCCAGCAATCCTACACCTACTTCACCTGGCGCAACACGAAGGCCGAGCTGATCGAGTACATGACGGAGCTCGCCCACTCGCCGATGGGCGAGTACTACCGGCCGAACTTCTTCGCCAACACGCCGGACATCAACCCGTACTACCTCCAGACCAGCGGGCCGGCGGGGTTCGTCGTGCGCGGCACGCTCGCCGCCACCCTGTCGAGCGTCTACGGCATCTACAACGGCTTCGAGCTCGCCGAGGGCCGCCCGGTGCCGGGCAAGGAGGAGTACCTCGATTCGGAGAAGTACGAGCTCAAGGCCTGGGACTACGACCGCCCGGGCAACATCCGCGAGCACGTCAAGCGGCTGAACCAGATCCGGCGCGAGAACCCGGCGCTCTGGGACTTCCGCAACATCCTGTTCCTCAACGCCTGGAACGACAACATCCTGGCCTATGTCCGCATGACGCCGGCGAAGGACAACTGCATCCTCGTCCTCGTCAATCTCGACCCGCGCAACCGGCAGGAATGCACCTACGAGGTGCCCCTGTGGGAGTTCGGCCTGCCGGACCACGCCGCCCTCGAGGCGGAGGACCTCCTCAACGGCGGGCGCTTCGCCCTGCGCGGCAAGACCCACCGCATCGCCCTCGACCCGGCCGAGCGGCCGGTTGCCATCTGGCGCCTCAGCCCGCCCTCGGGCTAAGTTGATCCAGCACCTTCAGAGCCGACGAGCGACCATGATCGACCGCAGCGACACGCAGTGGTACCGCGACGCCATCATCTACCAGCTCCACGTCAAATCCTTCTTCGATTCCAACAACGACGGCGTCGGCGACTTCGAGGGCGTGACGCAGAAGCTCGACTACGTGAAGGATCTCGGGGTCTCGGCGATCTGGGTGATGCCGTTCTATCCCTCGCCGCTTCGCGACGACGGCTACGACATTTCCGACTACCGGGGCATCAACCCCTCCTACGGCACGATGCGGGACTTCCGCCGCTTCGTGAAGGAGGCGCACGCCCGCGGCCTGCGGGTCATCACCGAGCTCGTCATCAACCACACGAGCGACCAGCACCCCTGGTTCCAGCGCGCGCGCAAATCCCGGCCGGGCTCCGCCGCCCGCAACTTCTACGTCTGGTCCGACACCGACCAGCGATACACCGACACGCGCATCATCTTCCTCGACACCGAGCCGTCCAACTGGTCGTGGGACCCGGTCGCCAAGGCCTATTTCTGGCACCGGTTCTACAGCCATCAGCCCGACCTCAACTTCGACAACCCGCGGGTGCTCGAAGCCGTCCTCGACACGATGAACTACTGGCTCGACATGGGGGTCGACGGCCTGCGCCTCGACGCCATCCCCTACCTGATCGAGCGCGAGGGGACGAACTGCGAGAACCTCCCGGAGACGCACGAGGTCATCAAGAAGATCCGCGCCGCCCTCGACGCCCGCTACTCCGACCGCATGCTGCTCGCCGAGGCCAACCAGTGGCCGGAGGAGACCGCCCCCTATTTCGGCGACGGGGACGAATGCCACATGGCGTTCCACTTCCCGCTCATGCCGCGCATGTACATGGCGATCGCGCAGGAGGACCGGCACCCGATCACCGACATCATGCGCCAGACGCCGGAGATCCCCGAGGGCTGCCAGTGGGCGATCTTCCTGCGCAACCACGACGAACTGACCCTCGAAATGGTCACCGACCGGGAGCGGGACTACCTCTGGTCCTTCTACGCCGCCGAGCGCCGCGCCCGCATCAATCTCGGCATCCGCCGCCGGCTCGCGCCGCTCCTCGAGAACGACCGGCGCAAGATCGAGCTCCTCAACTCCCTGCTCCTGTCGATGCCGGGCACGCCGGTCCTGTACTACGGCGACGAGATCGGCATGGGCGACAACATCTATCTCGGCGACCGGGACGGGGTGCGCACGCCGATGCAATGGTCGCCGGACCGCAACGGCGGCTTCTCCCGGGCCGATCCGGCCCGCCTGTTCCTGCCGGCGATCCAGGATCCGATCTACGGTTTCGACGTCGTCAACGTCGAGGCGCAGCTGCGAAGCCCGTCGAGCCTCCTCAACTGGACGCGCCGCATGGTCGCGATCCGCCGCGGCAACAAGGCGCTCGGCCGCGGCACCCTGCGCTTCCTCTACCCCTCGAACCGCAAGGTTTTGGCCTTCCTGCGCGAGCACGAGGGCGAGCGCATCCTGTGCATCATGAACCTGTCGCGGGCGCCGCAGGCGGTTGAGCTCGATCTCTCCGAGCACAAGGGCTGCATGCCCCTCGAGATGACCGGCGGCAGCGCGTTTCCGCCGATCGGCGACCTGCCCTACCTTCTCACGCTGCCGGCCTACGGCTTCTACTGGTTCCAGCTCACGAGCGCGGACCAGGACACGCGCTTCGGGCCGCGCCCGGCGCCCGAGCTGTTCACGCTCGTGCTCACCGGCGGCATCGACAGCCTGTTCAAGGGGCGCGAGCGCGCCGCCTTCGAGCGCGAGATGGCGCCGCGCTTCATCGCCGCGCAGCGCTGGTTCGCCGGGCGCGGCGCCACCGTCACCGGCTCCACGGTGACGGATTTCGCCGTCATGAAGAGCCGCGCCGGCAAGGAGAGCTTCCTGCTGCCCCGGATCGAGGTCTCGCTCAGAGGGGCGGGCGCCCAGGAATACTTCGTGCCGGTGGCGCTGGAAGAGGGCCGCGAGGACGAATCGCTCCTGCCCTACGCCATCGCCCGCGTCCGCCGCGGCCGCAACGTCGGCCTCCTCTACGGGGCGGGCTCGTCGCCGGAATTCGCCCTCGCGGCGGTCGAGGCCATGCGCCGCGGCGACGCGCTGCCGACGAGCGAGGGCGGCACGATCCGCTTCACCGCGACCGAGCAGATGCCGGAGGCGGTCGACGTACCGCCGGAGGAGGTGCGCCGGCTCACGGCCGAGCAGAGCAACACGTCGATCTTCATCGACGACCTCATGGTGCTCAAGCTCTACCGGCGCATCCAGAGCGGCGTGCATCCCGAGCTCGAGGTCGGACGCTTCCTGACCGAGGTCGCCGGCTACCAGAACACGCCGACCCTGTACGGGGCGATCGAGCACATCGCCCCGGACGGCGCGCCCACGGCCCTCGGCGTCGTCCAGCGCTTCGTCCGCAACCAGGGCGACGCCTGGTCCTGGCTCGTCTCCTCGCTCACCCGCGAACTCGACACCGCCGCGCTCATCCCGGAAGGGACCGAGCGGTCGATCGAGGAGCTGTTCGGCGCCTATCTCCAGACCGCCGCGACGATCGGGCGGCGGACCGCCGAACTGCACGTCGCCTTCGCCACCCCGACCGACGACCCGGCCTTCGCCCTCGAGCCGCTCGGGGCCGACGACGTGAAGGTCGCGGCCGACGACGCCCGGTCCCAGGGGGAGCGCGCCTTCGCCGCCATGCAGCGCCTTCGGGACGACGCGTCCGACACCGCCCGGGAGGCGATCGACGCGCTCCTGTCCCGCAAGACCGAGTGCATGAAGGCGATCGACCGTCTGGCCAAGCGCCCGAAGGGCGCCGCCAAGACCCGCATCCACGGCGACTACCATCTCGGCCAGGTCCTGATCGTGCAGGCGGACGTGATGATCGTCGATTTCGAGGGCGAGCCCTCGCGCCCGGCGGAGGAGCGCCGCGCCAAGGGCTCGCCCCTGCGCGACGTCGCCGGCATGCTGCGCTCGTTCGACTACGCCGCGGAGGCGGCCTCGCGGGAGGTCGCCCGCCGCTTCGCCGACGCCGCGCCCCGCGCCGCCGCCATGGCGGCCGAATGGCGGGCGCTCGCCATCGAGCGCTTCCTGCAGGCCTACGAGGAGGCCGCCCGCGGCAGCCGCATCTGGGTCGAGGACGAGGCGACGCGCAGGCACCTGCTCGGCCTGCACCTCCTCGGCAAGGCGCTCTACGAGATCAACTACGAGGCGGGCCATCGCCCCGATTGGATCGAGACACCGGTACGCGGCGTTCTGTCTATCCTGGACGAGGGGACCGCATGACCGACGACACCAACGACCCGAAGGGCCGTCGGCCCGCCGCCACGGCCGAGCCCGCGGATGCGAAGGCCAAGGCCCGCAGCCGCACGCCGGATCCCGCCCTCAAGAGCCCCGCCGACGAGGGCGCCGCCGGCAAGGCCGGAAAGCCCCGCCCCGGCGAGGCGGCGCGCCCGCGCAAGGCGCCCGCCCCGAGCGTCCATCCGGACGCGGTGGCGGCGATCGTGCGGGCCGACCACGGCGATCCCTTCGGAGTCCTGGGTCCGCACGAGGTCTCGCCGGGCGTGTGGGAGATCCGGGCGATGGTCCCGGAGGCGCGCAAGGTCGCGGTGGTCGGGATCGGCGACGAGCGCGAACTCGCCGAGATGGAGCGCGTCGAGGACGCCGGCTTCTTCGTCGGCCGCATGGAGGCGGGCAACCGGCCGAACTACCGGCTCAAGGTCGAGACCGGCTACGGCACCGAGATCCGGCACGACCCCTACCGGTTCTGGGCGCTCCTCTCGCACGAGGACGTGTCCCGCATTCGCGAAGTCGGCGGCGACCAGGTCTACTGCAAGCTCGGCGCCCACCGGATGACCCTCGACGGCGTCGCCGGGTTCGGCTTCGCCGTCTGGGCACCGAACGCGCGCCGGGTCAGCGTGGTCGGCGACTTCAACGCCTGGGACGGGCGCCGCCACCCGATGCGCCTTCGCCACGACGGGGGCATCTGGGAGCTGTTCATACCCGGGGTCGAGCCCGGCGGGCGCTACAAGTACGAGATCAGGGGCGCCGACGGCTCGCTCCTGCTCAAGGCCGACCCGGTCGCCTTCTACGCCGAGCGGCCGCCGAACACGGCGTCCGTCCTGCACGGGGCGCCGAGCTTCGAATGGAACGACCGCGCCTGGATCGAGAAGCGCAGCGAGGGCGATCCGCGCAAGAAGCCGATCGCCGTCTACGAGGCCCATCTCGGCTCCTGGGCTCGGGTGCCGGGCGAGAACGACCGCTTCCTCACCTACCGGGAACTCGCCGACCAGCTCATCCCCTACGTCCGGGACATGGGCTTCACCCATATCGAGCTCCTGCCGATCACCGAGTTCCCGTTCGACGGATCGTGGGGCTACCAGCCGGTGTCGATGTACGCGCCGACGAGCCGGTTCGGCTCGCCGGACGATTTTCGCGCCTTCGTGGAGGCTGCGCATGCCGCCGAGATCGGCATCCTGCTCGACTGGGTGCCGGCGCACTTCCCGAACGACCCGCACGGGCTCGGCTATTTCGACGGCACCCACCTCTACGAGCACGCCGACCCGCGCCAGGGCTATCACCAGGATTGGGGCACCTACATCTACAATTTCGGCCGCCAGGAGGTGATGAGCTTTTTGGTCGGCAACGCCCGCTTCTGGCTCGAGCGCTACCACATCGACGGGCTGCGCGTGGATGCGGTTGCCTCCATGCTCTACCTCGACTACTCGCGCCAGGCCGGCCAATGGGTGCCGAACCGCTACGGCGGCAACGAGAACCTCGAGGCGATCGACTTCCTGCGCCGGATGAACGAGGTCGCCTACGGCACCTGCCCCGGGGTCGTCACCGTGGCGGAGGAATCGACCGCCTGGCCGGGCGTGTCGCACCCGACCTACACCGGCGGGCTCGGCTTCGGCTTCAAGTGGAACATGGGGTGGATGCACGACACCCTGCGCTACATCGGCAAGGAGCCCGTGCACCGGCGCTACCACCACCACGACCTGACCTTCGGCCTGCTCTACGCCTTCTCGGAAAATTTCATCCTGCCGATCAGCCATGACGAGGTCGTGCACGGCAAGGGCTCACTGCTCGGGCGCATGCCCGGCGACCGCTGGCAGCGCTTCGCCAACCTGCGGGCCTATCTCGGCTTCATGTGGGGCCATCCCGGCAAGAAGCTCCTGTTCATGGGCTGCGAGTTCGGCCAGGAGCGGGAGTGGAACCACGATGCCAGCCTCGACTGGCATCTGACCAACGACCCGTTTCACGGCGGCACGCAGGCGCTCGTGCGCGACCTCAACCGGGCCTACCGGGACCTGCCGGCGCTGCACGAGCGCGACACGGAGGCGTCGGGCTTCCAGTGGCTCGTCTCCGACGACGCCGACAACAGCGTCATCGCCTGGGCCCGTTTCGGCGACGACCCGGAGCGGCCGGCGATCGTCGTATGCAACTTCACGCCGGTGGTCCGGCACGGCTACCGCCTCGGCGTGCCGGCCGGCGGCTACTGGCGGGAGGTCGTCAACACGGACGCGGCGATCTACGGCGGCGGCAACGTCGGCAATTCCGGCGGCCTGTGGGCCGAGCCGAACGAGAGCCACGGCCGCGCCTGCTCCCTCACCCTGACGATCCCGCCGCTCGCCTGCGTGATCTTCGAGCGCCAGCCGTAAACGGGGGGCCGCCCTCCCCCGCCCTCGTCATCCTCGGGCGAGCCGAAGGCGAGATCCGAGGACCGCGTGCCCGAGGGTGACGTCGGGACGGAGGTGCGCCTACGCCGGGGCGCCGTGGGCCTCGAAGACGAAGCGCTCCTCGTCGGCGGCGATCATGCCGAGACCGTGCAGGGCCGGTTCGGGATGCGTGACCACGAACGTGGGGACCCGGCGCATGAGGGCGTCGTGCGGCTGCTTGCGCTCGAACGCGGCCCGAAAACCGCCGCTGTTCAACACGCCGATCATCCGGGGCGCGATGCCGCTGCCGAGGAACACGCCTCCGGTCGCGCCGAAGATCAGGGCGAGGTCGCCGGCGAAGCGGCCGAGCAGCCGCGCGAACAGATTTAGGGCCTCGGCGGCGAGGGGCTCGCCCCCCTGGCCGGCCGCGTCGATGTCCCGCGCCTCCTCGAACCGGGGTTTTGCGCCCCGCAGAGCCGCGAGCGCCCGGTAGAGCCGGGCGAGGCCCGGTCCGGACAGGAGCGTCTCGGCGGTGATGCGGCCGCCGACCCGCTCGACATGCGCCCAGAGCGCCGCCTCGTCCGCGTTCTCCGGCCCGAACTCCACGTGGCCCGCTTCGGTCGGGACGACGACGAGCTTGCGGCCGACCGGCACCAGCGCCGCGGCGCCGAGGCCGGTGCCGGGGCCGAGCACCACCCGCGGACCGCCGCCGGCGGGGAGCGCCGGGCCGATCCGCACCAGGTGGCCCTGCTCCTCGGACAGCTCGGCGAGGGCGATCGCCACCGGGACGTAGTCGTTCATCAGGGCGACGGCGCGCAGGCCGAGTTCCGCCGCCACGCGGGCGCAATCGACCACCCAACCGGTATTGGTCATCGGCACGACGGCACCCTGCACCGGCGCGGCGATGGCGAGGAGCGCCGCCTCCGGTCGCGGGCCCGGATAGCTCGCCAGCGCGGTGGCGAGCGCGGGCGCGGGCCCGTCGAAATCGCCGGTCAAGAGGCGCGGCAGCGCGATGGGCGCGGCCTCCCGCGCCGGCACGACGGCGAAGCGGGCATTGGTGCCACCGATGTCGCCGATCAGGACGGGGAAGCGCAGCATCCCTCCCTCCTCACGCCGGCACGGCCTCGAGCGCCGCCAGATCGATCCCCTCGGCGGCCCAGCGGGCGAGAACCCGGCGCAGATCGGGGGGCGTCGCCACGCGGTACTGCGCGCAGGTCCCGCCGGGCCCGACGCGGACGGTCGCCCCGCCGATCGCGTTGACGGCGGTGAAGCCGTGCTCGTCGGTGTCGTCGTCGCCGATGAAGATCGCCCGACGCCCCGCGTAAGGAGCCGATTCCATGAAGCGCAGGATCACCCCGCCCTTGCCGGCGCGGGCCGGCAGGAGCTCGGCCACGGCCTTGCCATGCTGGATCCGGTAGGCGGGGCCGAGCGCCGCGGCGAGCGCACGCACCGCGTCGAGGCACTCGTCCGCGCGGTCGGGGGCGAGGCGCCAGTGCACGGCGAAGGAACAGCCCTTGTCCTCGATCAGCACGCCGGGCGTGTCGGCGAAGCGCTCCTCGATCCGCACCATCCCGGCGCGCATCGCGGGATGCTCGTCCGGCCGGCACGGAAAGATGTCGCCGCGCAGGCGATGTTCGAGCCCGTGCAGCCCGGCGACGTCGACCGGCAGCTTCAGGAAGCCGTCGATCGTGCCGATGGCCCGCCCGCTCACCACCGCGAGCGCCCCGCCGAGCCGCTCGTGCAGGCGCATCAGCGTCTCGGTGAGCCCGGGCTCGACCCGCACCGCGTCCGGCCGGTCGGCGATGTCGACCAGGGTGCCGTCGAAATCGAGGAAGAGCGCGTCCATGGCGTCTCGACAACGTCCCCTCGCGGGCGCGGGTTCACGGCGCCCGGCCCGCACTCCGTCCGGCGAAGAGCCAGTACACGAACCCGGCCACGGCGCCGGTGAGGAAGAGGGCGAGGGTGATCCGCCCCTCCGCCGCCGTCGGAGCCCGCACCGAAGCCCGGGCGATCCAGGGGATCGCGGCGGTGAGCCCCGCCGTCGCGGCGGCGTACCAGGCGAGCGAGCGGGTGCCCCAGATCTCGCCGGCGAGCGCGATCACGACCGGCGGCGCGACGAGGAGGGTGGTCGTCGCCGCATAGACCGCGACGGCGTAGCCGCCGGGCATCGGGCCCGGCTCGTCGAGCCAGTTCCAGAGCTCCATGAACCCGGCCCAGAACACCCGATGGGCGAAATCGCCGAGGGTCGGATCGAAGACCGACGCGACCACCAGGAAGGTCGTGCCGGCCGAAATGGCGAGGATCAGCCCGAAGGCGCACAGGACGATGCGGACGAGCAGCCTCATGCGTCGCCGAGGGCGTAGACGCCCTCCGCCCCGATGCCGCTCTCGAGCATCAGGCGGGCGCGGGCGCGCAGCTTCTCGGTCTCGCTCTTGAGCTGCCCGCAGGCGGCCAGGATGTCCCGCCCGCGCGGCGTGCGCACCGGGCTCGCATAGCCCGCCCGGAAGACGATCTCGGAGAAGCGCTCGATGCGCTCCCAGTCCGAGCAGGCGTACTTGGTGCCCGGCCAGGGATTGAACGGGATCAGGTTGATCTTGGCGGGGATGCCCTTCAGCAGCCGCACGAGCTCGCGCGCGTCGGCGTCCGTATCGTTGACGCCTTTCAGCATCACGTATTCGAAGGTGATGCGCCGGGCGTTCGAGACCCCCGGATAGGTGCGGCAGGCCTCGAGCAGCTCTGCGATCGGGTACTTGCGGTTCAGCGGCACGAGTTCGTTCCGCAATTCGTCGCGGACCGCGTGCAGCGAGATGGCGAGCATGGCGTTCGCCTCCTCGCCGAGGCGCGCCATCTGCGGCACGACCCCGGAGGTCGAGACGGTGATGCGCCGGCGCGACAGGCCGAGCCCCTCGTTGTCGCTCATCACGGCGATCGCCGCGACCACGTTGTCGAGGTTGTAGAGGGGCTCGCCCATGCCCATGA
>DATLFZ010000461.1:0-2036 GCA_035540795.1 Beijerinckiaceae bacterium
GCGATGCCCGGGTGGAAGAGCGACCTCGGCCGGTATCTCGACGCCCTGATCGTGCGCACGGTCCCCGGCGTGCGGAAGGCGGTCAAATGGAACCAGCCGTTCTACGGCTCCCCCGACGGTGAGGGCTGGTTCGTCTCGTTCCGTTGCTACACGCGCTACGTGCAGCTGGCCTTCGCCCGGGGGTCGTCCCTCGATCCGCCACCGCCCAAGGCGGGCGCGCACCCCGAGGTGCGCTACCTCGACATCCACGAGGGGGACGACCTCGACGAGGGCCGGCTCGCCGCGTGGATCGCGCAGGCCGGCCGGCTCCCCGGCGAGAGGTTCTGACGCCCGCTCCGGGTCAGGACCCGGAGATCGGCACCTCGCGCCGCGCCAGCCCCTGCTCCTGGGCCACGCGCACCACCGCCTGCGCGACCGCCGGCGCGACATTGCGGTTGAAGACCGAGGGGATGATGTAGTCCTCGTTCAGCTCCTCGTCGGAGATGCAGCCCGCGATGGCCTCGGCGGCGGCCACCTTCATCTCCTCGCTGATCTGCCGGGCGCCGCAGTCGAGGGCGCCGCGGAAGATGCCCGGGAAGGCCAGCACGTTGTTGATCTGGTTGGGGTAGTCCGAGCGCCCGGTCGCCATGACGCGCACGTAGGGGCCGGCCACCTCGGGCATGATCTCCGGCACCGGGTTGGCCATCGCGAACACCAGCGGGTCCTTGTCCATGGTGCGCAGCTGCTCGACGCTGAGCGTGTTCGGGCCGGAGAGGCCGATGAACATGTTGGCGCCCTGGATCGCCTCGGACAGCGTGCCCCGGATGCCCTGGGGGTTGGTGTTCTCGGCGTACCACTCCTTCATGAAGTTCATGTTCTCGGTGCGCCCCTTGAAGATGGCGCCCCGGGTGTCGCAGCCGATGATGTTGGTCACGCCGGCGTTCATGAGGATCTTGGAGCAGGCCACGCCGGACGCCCCGACGCCCGAGACGACCACCTTCAGGTCCTCCATGCGCTGACCGGTGATCTTCAGCGCGTTGATCAGGGCGGCCAGCAGCACGATCGCGGTGCCGTGCTGATCGTCGTGGAAGACCGGGATGTCCAGCTCCTCCTTCAGGGTGTCCTCCACCTCGAAGCAGGCCGGGGCCGCGATGTCCTCGAGGTTGATGCCGCCGAAGGCCGGGGCGATCGCCTTGCAGATGGCGATGATCTGCTTGGGGTCCTTGGAGTCGACGCAGATGGGGTAGGAGTCGACGTCCCCGAACTCCTTGAAGAGCATCGACTTGCCCTCCATGACCGGCATGCCGGCCGCGGCGCCGATGTCGCCCAGGCCGAGCACGGCGGTGCCGTTGGTGATCACGGCCACCATGTTGCGCTTCAGCGTGAAGTCGAAGACGCGCTCGCGGTCCTCGGCGATGGCCTTGCAGACCTCGGCCACGCCCGGCATGTAGGCCACCGACAGGTCGTCGCGGTCCTCCAGCGGCAGGCGCCCGAACAGCTCGATCTTGCCGCCGCGGTGCATGCGGAAGGTGCGGTCCCAGCTGTCGATCAGCGTGACGCCGCTCTGCGCCCGCGCGGCCTCGACCACCTGCTCGGCGTGCTCGATGTCGGAGGCGTTCACCACGATCTCGCGCACCACCGCGTGCGCCTCGGTGGACACGAGGTCCACGGCGCCGATGTCGCCGCCCACCTCGCCGATCGCGGTGGCCAGGCGGCCGAAGGCGCCCGGGTCCCGGGAGTCGAGCTCGACCCGCAGGGTGACGGAGTACTGCGCGCTCGGCGTGACGGCCACGTGGGGTCCTCCTGGGACGACGGATCAGGCGCGGGCAGCATAACCGGCCCCCCGGCCCCGCCGACCGTCCGTCCCCGCCACGGCGCCGCCTGCGCCCCGGCGGGCGCGGCGGCCGCACTACACTCGCGGGCGTGAGCGCCCGTGACGAGGACGTGCCGCCGCCCGCGGCGACGGCGACCGCCGGGGTGGAGGAGCCGCCGACGGACGCGGCGGCCCCGGAACCCGGCCCGCTCCTGCTGATCGACGGCAACAGCCTCGCCTACCG
>DATLFZ010000462.1:0-11580 GCA_035540795.1 Beijerinckiaceae bacterium
GACCGGGCCGCCGTGGCGAACGACGATCGCCGCAGCCCCGTGCCGATCCAGCCGTTCCGCCTGCGCCCGTCCCGGCGCGCCTACCTGATCGCCTTCGTGGCCTCGTTCGCCTGGGCCGCGGCGGCGGCGTTCGCCGTCATGCACGCGCCCTCCGGCCCGCAGGCCTTCCTCGCCGGGCTGACGCCGGTGGAGACCGTCCTCGGCGGGGCCGCGGTGCTGGCGCCGATCCTGTTCTTCTTCGTCGGCGCCATGCTGGCGGTGCGCTCGCAGGAGATGAAGCTCGTCGCGCGCGCCATGGGCGACGTCGCGGCGCGGCTCGCCCAGCCGGAGAGCTTCTCCACCGACGCGGTCGTCTCCGTGTCGCAGGCGGTCCGCCGCGAGGTCGCGGCGGTCGGCGACGGGGTCGAGCGCGCCCTCGCCCGGGCCGGCGAGCTCGAGACACTGGTGCGCAGCGAGATCTCGACCCTCGAACGGGCCTACGCGGACAACGAGATCCGCATCCGCTCCCTCGTCGACGAACTCGTCGCCCAGCGCGAGGCGATCGTGACGAACGCGGAACGGGCGCGCGCGGCGATCAGCGGCTCGCACCAGAACCTCGCGCAGGAGCTCGACGTCGCCGCGCAGCGGATCGTCGGCGCGGTCAACGCCGCCGGCGAACGGGTGTCGGGCTCCCTCGAGCAGCGCGGCGAGGAGATCACGGTCGCCCTCGGGCGCACCGGCGAGCGCATCGTCGACGAGATTTCGAGCCGGGGCTCGGAGCTGGTCCATCGGCTCGCCTCCGCCGGCGACGCCCTGCGGGACGGCGTCGGCGAGGTCGGCGGCCAGGTCACCGCCGCCCTCGAGGACAAGGCCCGCGAGGTCACGGTCGCCTTCGAGCGCACCGGCGGCCTGCTCACGAACAGCCTCAACGAGGGCGCGACGCGGGTCACCCGCACCCTCGCCGAGACCGGGGCCGGCGTGGTCCAGACCCTCGTCGCCCAGAGCGGCGAGGTCCGTCAGGCCCTGGAGCACACCGCCGGCAGCCTGGAGAGGAGCTTCGCCGCCCGCGGCGAGGAGATCACCGCCCGCCTCGCCGAGACCGGCGCGAAGGTCGCCGACGAGATCACCGCCCGCACCACGAACCTGCGCGAGGAGGTCGCCGCGGCCGGCACCGCCGCCGCCGAGGAGATCCGCCTGCGCGGCACCGAGGTTCGTGACGAACTGTCCGCAACGGGCTCCGCGGCCGCCGCCGAACTCGCCCGGCGCGGCGGCGAAGTACGCGAGGGGCTCGCCCAGGTGGGCGCCCGCATCGCCGATATCGTCGTGGCCCGCGGCAACGACATCCGCGAGCAGATCGCGGCGAGCGGCACCGGCGCGGCGGAGGAGATCGACCGGCGCGGCGCCGCCCTGCGGGAGCAGATCGAGGCGGCGACCCTGTCCGCCGCCGACGCCCTGTCGAGCCGCGGCGAGGCCTTCGCCGAGCGCCTCGACGGCACCGCGCGTCGCATCGACGAGATCGTGACCGTGAAGGGCGGAGCCCTCCAGGCCAACATCGGCGAGCTCGGCGAGCGGGTCTGGAACCTGATCGAGACCAAGACCACCTCCGCCACCGACGCGCTGCGCGCCTCCGTCGACCACGTGTCCGAGGCCCTGACCCGCAGCACCGAGGAGTTCCGCGCCGCCCTCGACGGGCGCAGCCGCGAGATGGCCGAGAGCCTCGGCCAGCACGCCGCGGAGGTCCAGTCCCGGATCGCCGGCACCGGCAAGGACGTGGTGATGGCGATCGGGACCCAGAGCGCCCGCATCAACGAGGCGCTCGTGCGCACGAGCGACACCCTCTCCGCCGCCGTCGAAGGCCGCGGCCGCGAGCTCGACGAGCTCCTGTCGAACCGCCTCTCCGCCTTCGAGGCGATCATGGCCCGCAGCGACGAGGTTTCGGAGCGGGTCTCCCGGGAGCTGGCCTCGGTCTCGGCGACCGTCTCGGGCCGGCTCGAGGACATGGACCGGATCGTCACGATCCAGGGCCGGGCGCTCGCCGAATCCATCGCCGAGAAGACCCGCGAGGCGAGCGGGGCCGTGGAGGCCCAGCTCGGCGCCCTCGAGGAGCGCTCGACCAAGCGGACCGCGGAGGTCACCGCCACGTTCGACGGCCTCGTCGGCCGGATCGACCAGGCGCTCGGGGCCCGCGCCACCGCCCTCAACGAGGCGCTCGTGGTGCGCACGGGCGAGCTCGCCCGGGTCATGGCCGAGGGCGGCCGCGAGGTCGCCCGCGCCCTCGAGGGCCGGGTCGAGGAGATCGGCCAGTCCCTCACCGCCAAGAGCAACGCCGTCGCGGAGACGCTGGCGGCACGGGCCGACGAGGTCGCCCGCACCCTCTCCGCCCGCCTCGGCGATCTCACCACCGCCATCGACGAGCGCACCGGCCAGCTCGAAGGCCGGGTGCTCGGCCGTCTCGACGGGCTGGTGCTGACCCTCGACGAGCGCGGCCGGGTCATCGGCGAGGGCCTCGACGGGGTCGCCGCCGCCCTCGACGAGCGCAGCCGCGTCCTCGACGAGAAGCTCGGCGCCCGGGCGCAGGAGCTCGCCGCCGTGTTCGACGGCCGGGGCCGGGAGCTCGACGAGGCCCTCGCGGGCCGCACCCGGGAGCTCGTCGCCCTGGTCGAGGACCGCAGCCGCGCGGTCGTCGAGTCCCTGTCCGGCCAGGCCGAGGCGTTCGCGCAAGTCTTCGACCACCGCAGCCGCTCCGTGTCCGACCTGATCGACGGCCGCACGGCGGCGATGGCGGCCCGCCTCGACGACAGCGCCCGCGCCGTGCTGTCCGGCCTCGCCGGCCGGATGGCCGAGCTCGCCCGCCTCTTCGACGAGCGCGGCGCGTCCCTGTCGCAGACCCTCGACGCCCGCGGCGAGACGATCGTCGCCACCCTCGGCGACCGGGTCGGCGAGCTCACGGCCCTGTTCGACCGCAATGCGGAGACCATCGCCGAGCGCGCCTCCCGCGTCGCCGCCGACGTGGAGCGGGCCGCCGCGACCGTGCGCGAGCAGGTCGCCGAGGCGACCTCCCTGATCGACCAGGGTGCCGAGAACCTCGTCGCCACCCTCGGCGCCCGCAGCGCCGAGCTCGCGGGCCTGTTCGACGAGCGCACCTCCGGGCTCTCCCGCATGCTCGAGACCCGCGGCCACGCCATCACCGGCACCCTCGGCCGGCAGATCCAGGAGGTGTCGCAGCTCTTCGACGACCGCACCGCCGGCTTCGGCGCGATGATCGAGAAGCACGGCGAGGAGGCCGACGCGGCGCTCGGCGCCCGCATGGACGCCCTCGCCCGGACCTTCGAGGACCGCACCGCCGCCCTCGACGCCCTGCTCGACCGGCGCGGCCAGACCATCGTCGGCAGCCTCGGCAACCGCATCGCCGAGATCGCGTCCCTGTTCGACGGCCAGGGCGCCGCCCTCGTCGGCGCCATCGGCGAGCGCGGCGAGGCGATGGCCCGGGAGGTCGAGACGATCGGCGACGGCGTCCTGCGCGGCCTCGACGAGCGGGGCGCCTCGCTCCTCGACGGCCTGTCGCGACAGACGGCGGAACTCACCGCCCGCTATGCCCGCTCGGCCGAGTCCCTGCGCTCGGTCGTGGAGGAAGGCGCCTCGCGGGCCGTCGGCTCCCTCGTCGGCACGCACCAGCGGCTGCGCGAGGACGTCTCCGGCATGCTCGACCGGCTCCAGGACGCGAGCCGCATGCTGGAGGAGGTCCTGTCCAACGCGAGCGGCAGCCTCGGCGCCCTGGAGGGCGGCCTCGCCGAGCGGGTGCGCCAGGTCGAGGACATCCTGTCCGAGGTGGAGGCCCGCACGGGCCGGGCCAACGCCCAGCTCGCCGACCAGGTCGACGTCCTGCGCGACCTGTCGGAGGGCACCCTGCGCCAGGCCCACGACCTCGCCGTCACTCTCGACGCCCGCGGCCGCACCCTGTCGGAGACCACCCGCGAGCAGCTCCAGGCCCTCGCCGAGGCGACGGCGGCGCTCGAGCGGGTCGAGGCCCGCATCGGCGAGGCCTTCTCCCGCCGGCGCGACGCCCTCGAAGGGCTTCTCGCCCGCATCAACGACCGCAGCGCCGAGCTCGACACCGTCACCGCCGGCTTCACCCGCCTCGTGGAGGATTCCCTCAAGGTGGCGGAGGGCAAGGCGCGCCAGATCGGGGCGGTGCTCGCCAACAGCGCCGAAGCCACCAGCGCCGCGATCGGCGACCAGTTCCAGAAGCTGCGCGCCGGCACGGGGGAGGAGAGCGCCCGCACCGCGGCGCTCCTGCGCGACACCAACCAGCAGCTCCTCGCCGACGTGGCGTCCGCCCTCGGCGCCGCCACCGAGCGCTTCCGCGAGGCCGCGGGCGAGCTGAAGGGCATGGCGGTCCAGATCCAGCGCGACCTCGACGCCACTCGCGCCGAGCTCAAGCGGGGCGTCGTCGAGCTGCCGGAGGAGACCCGCGAGGCCGCCGCCGACATGCGTCGGGTCGTCGCCGAGCAGATCAAGGCGCTGAACGAGCTCGCCTCCCTCGTCTCGCGGTCGAGCCGGACGGTGGACGCCGCTCCGGCCGAGGCGCCGAAGCGCGTCGCCGCCGCGGCCCTGGCCGAGCTGCGCCCGGCCACCACCGCCTCCGTGACCGTCGCGCCGGCCCCGGTCCGTACCGAGCCGGCGCCGAGCGCGCCGCGTCCCGTCCCCCGGCCCGAGGCGGGCCCCCGGCGCGAGGCGGGCACCCGGACCGAGGCGCTCCCCCGGATCGAGCCCGCTCCGGAGCCGCGCAAGCCGCCGCTGCGCCGGGACGAGACCGTGCGCGAGAGCAACGGCCGCACCGGCTGGCTGTCCGACCTTCTCGTCCGCGCCTCCCGGGACGACGAGGAGGACGATGACCGCGCCCCGACCTCCCTCAAGTCCCTCGACTCGATCTCGGTCGACATCGCCCGGATGATCGACCACGACGCGGCGGTGGAGTTGTGGGACCGCTATCGGCGCGGCGACCGCGGCGGCTTCGGGCGGCGGCTCTACACGCCGCAGGGCCAGCAGACCTTCGAGGAGATCCGGCGCAAGTACCGCCGCGAGCCCGCCTTCAAGGAGACCGTCGACCGCTACGTGGAGGAGTTCGAGCGGCTGATGGCCGGGGTCAGCAAGGACCCTGCCCTGTCGCGCACCTACCTGACCTCCGAGACCGGCAAGGTCTACACCATGCTCGCCCATGCGAGCGGGCGCTTCGACTGAGGCGCCCGTTCAGGAACTCGCAGGCCGCGGTCCCGGTTGAGTCGTCGTTTCCATCCGGGAGCACGACACATGGCGGCCAAAGAAAAGGGTCTCGACGACCTCTTCCTCGTCAATCTCAAGGACATCTTCTTCGCCGAGAAGGCGATCCTGCGGGCGCTGCGCAAGATGGCGAAGAACGCGGAATCGGACGAACTCAGACAGGCGTTCGAGAAGCACCGCGAGGAGACCGAGGGCCAGATCGCGCGCCTCGAGCAGGTGTTCGAGATCCTGGGCAAGCGCGCCCAGGGCAAGACCTGCGAAGCCATCCAGGGCATCATCGCCGAGGGCGAGGAGATCATGGAGGACTTCGCCGAGAGCGAGGCCCTCGACGCCGGCATGATCGCCGCGGCGCAGTCGGTCGAGCACTACGAGATTTCGCGCTACGGAACGCTTCGCACCTGGGCCGAGCAGCTCGGCATGGAGGACGCCGCGCGCCTCCTCGACCAGACCCTCGCCGAGGAGAAGAAGACCGACGAGCTGCTGACGAAGCTCGCGGAGCAGGCCCTCAACCGCAAGGCCGCCTGAGGCCTGCCGCCCCGGACCGCCCTGCGGCGCGTCCGGGCGGCCCCGCTACTGGCCCCGCCGGGCGCGGCTCGCGAAGCGGACCGCGTCCTCGGCGGCGCGGAACAGGGCCTTCGCCTTGTTGACGCATTCCGCCTGCTCGGCGGCGGGATCGGAATCGTAGACGATCCCGGCGCCGGCCTGCACCGACATGCGCCCGTCCTTCACCACCGCCGTGCGCAGCACGATGCAGGTGTCCATCTCGCCGTTGGCGCCGAAATAGCCGATGCAGCCGGCATAGGGACCGCGCTTCTCCTTCTCGAGCTCGTCGATGATCTCCATCGCCCGCACCTTCGGCGCGCCCGAGACGGTGCCGGCGGGAAACCCGGCGATCAGCGCGTCGAGGGCGTCGTGGCGGGGATGGAGCCTCCCCTCCACGTTGGACACGATGTGCATCACCTGGCTGTAGTATTCGAGGAAGAAGCTGTCGGTCACCGTGACGCTGCCGATCTCGGCGACGCGGCCGACGTCGTTGCGGCCGAGGTCGAGGAGCATGAGGTGCTCGGCCCGCTCCTTGGGATCGGCGAGGAGTTCCTCCGCGTGGCGCCGGTCCTCCGCCGGCGTGGCGCCTCGCGGGCGCGTCCCGGCGATCGGCCGGATCGTCACCTTGCCGTCCCGGACCCTCACGAGGATCTCCGGGCTCGAACAGACGATCTGGAAGTCGACGAAGTCGAGGTAGCACAGGAACGGGGCGGGGTTGACCCGCCGCAGGGAGCGGTAGAGGGCGAAGGCCGGCAGCGGGAACGCCGTCTCGAAACGCTGGGACAGGACGATCTGGAAGGCGTCGCCGGCCCGGATGTACTCCTTCGCCCGGGCCACCATCGCCTGGTACTCGTCCGGGCTGGTGTTCGAGGACGGGGCGGCGACCTCGAGGGCGGCCGGATGGTGCCGGTCCTGCAGCGCGACCGGGCGCTCGAGCGCCCACATCACGTTCTCGAGCCGGGCGAGCGCGGTCTCGTAGGCGGCCTTGGCGGAAACGCCGGGCCGCGGCCGCACGGGCGCGATCAGGGAGATCTCGTCGCGGACGGCGTCGAACACCACCATCACCGTCGGGCGCACGAGCACCGCGTCGGGCACGTGGAGCGCGTCCGGGTTCGGCTCCGGCAGGCGCTCCATCAGGCGGACCATGTCGTAGCCGAGATAGCCGAACAGGCCGGCGGCCATCGGCGGCAGGCCCTCCGGCAGGGCGATGGCGCTGTCGGCGATGAGGGCGCGCAGGCTGTCGAGGGGCGCCCGCTCGTCCGTGCGGAAATGCCCGTCGCCGTCGAGGGCCCGGTCGTCGATCTCGGCCGTGCGGCCGCGGCAGCGCCAGACGAGGTCCGGGTCGAGCCCGATCATGGAATAGCGGCCGCGCACGGCGCCGCCCTCGACCGATTCGAGCAGGAAGGCCGCGCCCTTGCGGCCCTGCCGCAGCTTCAGGAACGCGGCGACCGGGGTCTCGAGGTCGCCGACGAGGGTCGCCCGCAGGACGCTCGCCTCGCCCGCCTTGTAGAGGGGGGCGAAGGCGTCGAAGGCGGGCTCGGCCAGCATCAGACCTCGCCGCCGACCGCCCGGCGCAGGACCTGCTCGTTGACGCTCACCGGGCGCTGGGCCCGCAGATGGGCGATGTACTGGCCGAGCAGGTCGTCGGCGATCAGCGTGCGCAGCTGCTCCTCGATCGACCCCGCCTCCATCGTGGTGGTGACGAAGGGCGGCACCGTCGCGCCGGTCACCTTGAACACCGCCCGGGCGCCGTCGGCCACGGTCGCGCTCGCCGCCTCTCCGACCGGCACGGAGAAGATCCGGTCGACCGCGTCGGCGGTGAGCGGCCCCTGCGCGTTGCGCCGCCGCAGGTCCGTCGCGGTCTGGACCGGGAGGCCGCGCTCGGCCGCGACGGCCTCGATCGCCTCGCCCTGGTTGAGCCGCTGGACGATGGCCTGCGCCGCCTCCTGCAGGCGCCGGGACGTCTCCTCGGCCCGCCACTGGGTGGCGACCTCCTCGCGGACCTCGTCGAAGCCGCGCTCGCGGGCCGGCTCGATGTTGACCACGTCGTACCAGACGTAGCCCCCGCCCCGGGTGCGCAGGGCCTCGTTGTCGACGCCGATGTCGGAGGCGAAGGCGGCGGCGATCAGGGCCTGGCCCTCGGGCGCCTGAACCGGCTGGCCGGCCCGGTCCCGCCCGGTCCGGTCGACGGCGGGGATCTGGACGAGGGGCAGGTTCTTCTCGCGGGCGATCTCGGCGAGGGGCCGGGCCCCGGCGCGCAGGTCCTCGACCCGGTCGTGCACCTCGTTGATCTCGCGCCGCGCCCGGTCGAGGGCGATCTCCCGGCGCATCTCCTGCTCGACCTGCTCGAACGGCCGCACGCTCGCCGGCTCGACCGCCGTGACCAGCAGCAGGACGGTGCCGAAGCGGCCGCGCACGGGCGCGCTCACCTCGCCGGCCTGGAGGGCGAAGGCGGCGTCCCCGACGGCCGGATCCACCATCTCGGCCCGGGCGAAGGTGCCGAGCTCGAGGTCCTGCGGCGGCACGTTGCGCTCGGCCGCGAGCGCCTCGAACGAGGTGCCCGCCCGGATGCGCTCGTGCGCCGCCTGCGCCTCTTCCGGGCTCGGGAACGCGATCTGCTGGATGCTGCGTCGCTCGGGGGTTCCGAAGCGGGCCTCGCGCAGCTGCTCGTAGCGCTGGCGCGCCTCGGCCTCGCTCACCGCCTGGGGCTGCGCGATCGCCTCCGGATCGACGGCGAGGACGTTGACCGCCCGGTACTCGGGGGCGCGGAAGGCGCCGCGGCGCTCGTCGAAGAAGGCCCGCAGCTGCTCCTCCGTCGGGGCCGGGATCTCGCCGACCGCCGTCGGGGGCAGCACCAGATAGGCGGCGGAGCGCCGCTCGGAGGCGTAGCGGTGCACCGCCTCGCGGGCGGCGAGCGGGGCCGGGACCGCCCCCACGATCGCCTCGGCGAGGTGCTGGCGCACCACCATGCCGCGCTGCTGGGCGACGAAGGCGGGCTCGTTGAGGCCGCGGTCGCGCAGGTAGTATTCGAAGGCGAGGCGGTCGAACTGGCCGTTCGCCCCCTGGAAGCGGGGGTCGCTCATGATCGAGCGCGCCACCACCTGGTCGGAGGCGCTGAGGCCGAGCTCCTGCGCCCGCTGGTCGAGGAGCGCCTCGCTGACGAGGCGGGACAGGATCTGGGTGTCGAGGCCGAGCGCGCGGGCCTGCTGCGGCGTGATGCTCTGGCGGGTCTGCCGCATCAGCTGCTGGATTTCGGCCTGGTAGACGTTGCGGAACTGGTCGGCGGTGATGCGCGCGTCGCCCACGGTCGCGACGTTCGTCTGCGGCGAGCCGCGGAAGATGTCGTTGATGCCCCAGATCGCGAAGCTCAGGATGAGGAACGCGAAGAGGATGCCGACGACGATCTTGCCGAGCCAGCTGCGGCCCGCGTTGCGGATGCCCTGAAGCGCCAAAGTCCCTACCTCCCGCCTGCCTCGCGATAGCCCAAGCCGCCGCGCGCGAAAAGGCTCGCGCGGGACGGCGAAGCTCGATGTGGGTCGATTGCCGCCGCTTCGCCCCTTTGCTATCCGCGCCAGATCGCCACAGGAGACCCCCGATGCCGGACCGCCCCCGCCCGCTCGTCGCCGGGAACTGGAAGATGAACGGCCTGCGGCGCGCGGAGACGGTGCTGCACGAGATCGCCGCGGGCTACACCCCGGGCCTGCGCATCGCGACCGAGCTCCTCGTCTGCCCGCCGGCGACGCTCCTGCGCGGCTTCGCCCTCGCCGCCCTCGGCAGCGGGGTCGCCGTCGGCGCGCAGGACTGCCATCCGGCGCAGAGCGGCGCCTTTACCGGCGACCTCTCCGCCGAGATGCTGGCGGACGCGGGCGCGAGCTACGTCATCGTCGGCCATTCCGAGCGGCGCCAGTACCACCGGGAGAAGGACGCGGACGTGCGCGCGAAGGCCGAGGCGGCCTGCCGGGCCGGGCTGACGCCCATCGTCTGCGTCGGCGAGACCCGGGAGGAGCGGGAGGCGGGCAGGACACTCGCGGTGGTGCGCCGGCAGGTGCGCGGCTCCCTGCCGGAGGACGCGAGCGGGGCGACCCTCGTCGTCGCCTACGAGCCCGTCTGGGCGATCGGCACCGGTCTCACGCCGACCACGGGGGACGTGGCGGAGGTGCATGCGCTGATCCGCGACGAGCTGCGCCGGGCGGTCGGGCGGGCCGAGCACGGCCGGGTGCGCATCCTCTACGGGGGGTCGGTGAAGCCCGCCAACGCCCGCGAGCTCCTCGGCGTCGAGCACGTCGACGGGGCGCTCGTCGGCGGGGCGAGCCTCGTCGCGGCGGATTTCCTCGCCATCGCCGGGGCCTATCTGCGCTGAGTCGCGCCGCCGCAGCCGCGGCCGGTTGCCTCCCGGCGGGGAAGTCACCACATTGGACCATCGGCGATCCGCCGGGTTCCACCATCGTCGGCGACCCCATGGCCCAGAGCACCAACCGCATCCTCGACGACATCGCCCGCCTCGTGACCGACGCGGTCGGCGCCGCCCAGGGCGTGCGGCGCGAGGTCGAGACCGTCGCCAAGCACCAGATCGAGCGTCTCCTGCAGGACATGGACCTCGCCCGCCGCGAGGAGATGGACGTGCTGCGCGACATGGTGGTCGCCGCCCGCGAGGAGAACGAGCAGCTGCTGCTTCGCCTCAAGGCGGTGGAGGCGCGGCTCGACGCCCTCGAGGGCACGCCGGCGCCGCCCGACCAGCCGCGGGGCGGCACGCTGCCCTGATTCCCTCGGACTGTGGACAGGGGGCGGCCCGCGATTGTGGCGGGCTGCCGAATCCTGAACAGTCCAACCGCTTTCACCCGGGGAGTGCGTCGGGCATAGTCGAAACAAGAACTGATTCGTGCGGCGGCCGGGGAGCCATCCTTTGCTCTACGCGCGAATACGTTCGGCGGAAGGTTTTCGCCGGACGTGGTGAAGTCGCCCAAGCAGTTCGCGTTCCCCTCGGCCCCGCGCTCGACCGCCCAAGGAGCGACATGACCCAGCTTCTCATCGAGACCGAGCGCGCCGCCCACCCCCTCGACGTGGTGGAGCAGATCGCCTCCGTCCGCGACTGGATCTTCGACCGGGCCGATGCCGACGAGATGTCGGTCGCGGTGACCGGGCGCTGGACCGAGTACCACATCGCCTTCACCTGGATCGAGGACGTGGAGGCGGTCCACCTCGCCTGCGCCTTCGACCTCAAGGTGCCGGAGCGGCGCCGGGGCGAGGTCCTCCAGCTCATCTCGATGGTCAACGAGCAGATGTGGGTCGGCCATTTCGACCTGTGGAGCGGCGAGAACGTGGTCATGTTCCGCCACGCCCTCCTCCTCGCCGGGGGCGCCGAGCCGACGCCGGCCCAGTGCGAGATGCTGCTCAAGGCCGCGGTCGAGGCGTGCGAGCGCCACTACCAGGCCTTCCAGTTCGTGATCTGGGCCGGCAAAAGCGCCCGCGAGGCCCTCGACAGCGTCCTCTTCGAGACCGAAGGCGAAGCCTGACCGCGCGAGCCGCGCCCGGGCGCGCTACGGCGCGCCGACCGGCCGTCATGGCCGGGCTTGTTCCGGCCACCCACGTCTCGGGGCCGGGCCCCACCTCCCCTGCGAAGGCGCCCATGACCGGGGGCACTCGTGGATTGCCGCCATGACGAGGTGGAGTGGTCCACGACCCCTCTTCCACCCGGCCCCTCTACAGCCCCGCTGTGCCGCCGTCCGCGCCCGCCCCTCGCGGGCGTCATGGCCGGGCTCGTCCCGGCCACCCACGTTT
>DATLFZ010000463.1:0-2265 GCA_035540795.1 Beijerinckiaceae bacterium
GGATGCTCGCCGACCGTTTCGGCGCCCGGCCGATCCTGATCGGCGGCGGCCTGCTCTACGCCGCCGGCATCGTCTGCATGGCGCACGCGAGCACGCCCCTCGCGCTGATCCTTTCGGTCGGCGTGCTCGTCGGCGTCGGCATGAGCTGCACGGCCTACAACATCGTCTTCGGCGCGCTCGGGCGGGCCTTCGCGGCCGAGGCGCGCTCGAAGGTGCTCGGCATCTGCAGCGCCGCGGGCTCCCTCGGCCAGTTCCTCTGCTGCCGCTGGCCCTCGCGCTGATCACGGGCGTCGGCTGGTACTGGGCGCTCCTCGCCTTCACCGCGCTCGCGGCCCTGATGTGCACGTGCTGATGCCGAGGATGATGCCGATCTCGGGCCCGGACTTGCCGAGGGCCAGCCAACGGAGCACCTCCGTCTCCCGCCGCGAGAGCGAGCTCCCGAGCCTTTCCGTCGCCTCGTCCGGCCGCGAGCGAGGAGCGATGCTCGGGTGGGGCGACGAACCGTTTCGAGCGTACGCGTTGCTTGTGATGGTAAGCATGAGCTCAAATCCTTCACTGCAATCAGGATACGCAAACTGGTAGAACTACGATCTACACGTGCAATCGTGCGCCCGGGCCCTCCGTGCCGCAACCGACACTTTCTCGACTAGGCCCGAGTTTTTCTCATGAGGTGCGGGCGCCCCGCGCGGCTCGGCGCCGGGGCCCCTCAGTCCAGCGCGCTCAACCGGCGCACGTCGTCGGCGGCCTCGTTCAGGAGCCAGCGCGTGAACACGCCGATCTTCGGCAGCGCGGCGGTCGCCTTGGGGCAGACGATCCAGTAGCTCTTGGCGAGACGCAGCCGGCTCTCGGTCGGGAAGGGCCGCACCAGACGGCCGTTGATCAGGTCCCAGGCCGCGAGCGTGGTGCGGGCGAGCGCGATGCCGTGGCCTTCGATCGCGGCGTCGATGACCATGCTCGCCCGGTTCATCACCGGGCCGTACGTCACGTTGCCTCCGCCGAGCCCCGCCGCTTCGAGCCAGCGCGGCCACTCGTTGTTGTCCTCGAGGCGGAGCAACGGGTAGCGCAGGAGGTCGGCGAGCTTCCGGATCCGCTTCGGGCCCGCCGTCAGCTTCGGGCTGCAGACCGGGAAAAGCTGCTCGGAACAGAGGCGCACCACTTCGAGCCCCGGCCAGTTGCCGTCGCCGTGGCGGACCGCGAGGTCCACCTCCTCGCGGGCGAAGTCGACGTGGTGCATGGTCGCCGAGACGCGCAGGTCGATCTCCGGATGCGCCTCCAGGAAGCGCCCCAGGCGATTGACCAGCCATTTGGCCGCGAAATCCGGCGAGGTGCTGACCGTGAGGACGCCCGAATTCTGCCGCTGCACGACGCGGGCCGTGCCGAGGGCGATCCGGTCGAAGGCGTCGCGCAGCACCGCCAGGTATTCCCGCCCCGCCTCGGTGATGATCAGCCGCTGGCGCTCCCGGTTGAACAGCTTCAGCCCGAGCGTCGCCTCGAGGGCCTTCACCTGGTGGCTCACCGCGCCTTGCGTGACGAACAGCTCCTCGGCGGCTTTCGTGAAACTCTCGTGACGCGCCGCCGCCTCGAAGGCCTTCAGACCGTTGAGCGGCGGGAGACGACGGAGCATGGCGGTCCCATGAGAAAATCTAAGGCAGGCTAGAGAAACCCTGGTTTGCGCGCAAGCCCGGGCCAGCCATAAGTAGAGCGCGTTGTGGCGGCGGCGAAATCTGGATCGGGCACGCGCGATGACTGCGAAGCACGGAACGGTCCCGAGCTGGTCGAGATGGCTGCTGTTGCCGGCCGGGACGCTCGCGTGGCTCGGGCGGGTGTTGACGGACCGGCCGCTGGACAAGAGCCTCACCGCCCTCGCCGTCGTCGACGAGGACGAGGTCAGCAGCCTGAGCGAAACCGGCCTGCGACTGCGACGGGAGGTTCTTCGGGCGCAGGGGCGGGGATCCGTGGTCGCCGCCGCCGACGGGACGGGCACCGGCCCGGGCGCCGCGCAGCCCTGAGCCCTCGGGCGATCGCCCCGGTTTCTGCGCCTTCCCAAGACCGGCCTGCGCGCCTACGCGGCTCACACATCTCGGTTTCGGGTTGCGGGGCGGGCGCGGTTCTGACTCGCTCGGTGTTGGTGTTTCGGGAACCGAGAGGCGGGTTGGGGCGCTACGGCCTCGGGCGGTCGGCGACGAGCGGCTGCAAGAAGGGGGTCTTCCTGCACCGGCGGCTGCTCGACCGGGGGAGCGGCGGCGGCCGGGCGGCACCTCGTGG
>DATLFZ010000464.1:0-5549 GCA_035540795.1 Beijerinckiaceae bacterium
GAGACAGCCGTTGCGGAACAGGATTCCGGCGGCGGCGCCGGCGAGGGTCGGCACGACCAGGAACAGCCACAGCTGGGCGATCGCCGTGCTCCCGGCGAACAGCGCCGGGCCGAGGCTGCGGGCCGGGTTCACCGACAGGCCGGTCACGTTCACGAACGGGAAGTGCAGCACGAACAGGGTCAGCCCGATGATCAGGCCGGCCACCTGCAGGTTCGCGGTCGGGTTCGTCGCCGCGAGGATCACCAGGATGAAGATGAAGGTCGCCACGAACTCGACGATGAGCGCGGCGAGGAGCCCGTAGCCGCCGAGATAGCCCTGCCCCCAGCCGTTCTGGCCGAGGCCGTTGGCCGAGATGTCGTAGCCGGCGAGGCGGCTCTTCAGGATGATCACCAGGACGAGCGCGCCGATGACGGCGCCGACCACCTGGGCCACGACGTAGCCCACCGCCTCGCTCTTCTCCATTCGCCCGGCCATCACCATGGCGACCGTGACCGCGGGGTTGATGTGGCAGCCGGAGATCGGCCCGATGCCGTAGGCCATCGCCGTCACCGCGAGGCCGAAGGCGAAGGCGATGCCGACGATGTCGACCGCCGTGGCGCCGGTGACGTTGGTGCCGATCGTGGCGGCGCCGCACCCGACCAGCACCAGCACCGCGGTGCCGACCGCCTCGGCGAGATATCTCTGGTTCGCTCCCGTGATCATCGCTCCCCCTTTCGGCGCTGCGCGCCGGTTGTCGCTGGGGCAGCGTGGCGGAGCGCCGGCCGTTGCGCAAGCGCCGGCGAGGGCGGGTCCACGGCGGAAACGGGCCCGGCGATCCGCCCCGGACGGGTCGCGCCGGCCCGAGTCTGACAGCCTAGAACTTCACCGCCGGCGGGGCGTCGAGGGTCTGGCGCTGCGCCTCGCCGACGTCGAAGAACTCCCGGTGCGAGAAGCCCATCGAGCGCGCGAAGAGCACGGCGGGGAAGGACTCGATCGCGGCGTTGTATTCGGAGACCGCGTTGTTGAAGAAGCGGCGGGCCGCGGCGAGCCGGTTCTCCACGTTGGCGAGCTCGGTCTGGAGCTGCAGGAAATTGGTGTTGGCCTTGAGGTCCGGATAGGCCTCGGCGAGGGCGAACAGGCGCCCGAGCGCCGCGCCGAGCACCCCTTCGGCAGCCGCCTGCTCGGCCGGGCCGCGGGCCTGGAGGGCGCCGTTGCGCGCCTGGACGACGGCGTCGAGGGTGCCGCGCTCGTGGGCGGCGTAGCCCTTCACGGTCTCGACGAGGTTCGGCACGAGGTCGTGGCGCTGCTTGAGCTGGACGTCGATGTCGCCGTAGGCCTGGTTCACCCGCTGCCGCAGGGAAACGAGCCCGTTGTAGACCACCACGCCGTACAGGACGAGGGCGACGAGGACGCCGATCACCACCCATTCCATCGGGCATCTCCGGATTGCGGCCGGACCCTCGCATGCCGACCGGAGCGGGACAAGGGCACGGCCCCGCTTCGGCCGAAGCCCGCCGCGGCCGGATTGCAGACAGTTGACGCGCTCGGAGGGCCCGTGCACCTTCGCCTCCCCAGAAAAGAGGCCCTCGGCCCAACGGGAGGAAATTTCGATGATGCACGTCCGCAACCTCGTCGCCGGCGCGGCGCTCGTGACCCTCACCTCCGCCGTCGCGGCGCAGGAGATGCAGTTCGGCACCACGAGCCCGCCGGGCAACGTCCAGTACATCTCCGCCGTCGAGTTCGCCGAGCGCGTCAACAAGCGCCTCGGCGGCAAGGGCAAGGTGACGGTGTTCCACTCGAGCCAGCTCGGCAACGATCAGGAGATGATGCAGAAGCTGCGGCTCGGGACGCAGGACATGTCCCAGCCCTCCACCATCATGTCGACGGTGGTGCCCGAGTTCGGCATGTTCGACCTGCCGTACCTCGTGAAGGACCGCGATCACATGAAGTGCATCGCGAAGGAGATCGTGTGGCCGATCCTGGCCCCGAAGCTCGAGCAGCGCGGCTACAAGCTCATCGGCATCTGGGAGAACGGCTTTCGCCAGGTCAGCAACAATCTGCGGCCGATCAACCGGCCGGAGGACATGCGCGGCATGAAGATCCGCATTCCGCAGGGGGTGTGGCGGGCGCGCATGCTCGAGGCGTTCGGCGCCGCGCCGGTGCCGATGGGCTTCGCCGAGACCTTCGTGGCGCTGCAGACCGGCGTCGTCGACGGCCAGGAGAACCCGTACGTCAACATCTTCGCGGGCAAGTTCCACGAGGTGCAGAAGTTCCTCACGGAGACGAACCACACCTACACGCCGAGCTTCCCGACCGCGTCGCTGCGCAAGTTCAACGCCTATGCGCCGGACGTGCAGAAGGCCCTGATCGAGGAGGCCGCGGCGATCCAGGACTGGACCTACCAGCAGGCGGCGGAGCTCGACGAGGACGCCCGCAAGAAGATGATCGCCGCCGGCATGCAGTTCAACAAGTCGGACTACGAGTCCTTCGTGAAGGCGAGCCAGCCGGTCTACGACCGCTTCGCCGCGGAGGTGCCCGGGGCCGACAAGCTGATCAAGCAGGCCCTCGACCTCGCCAAGGGCTGCTGAGCGCCCGGGAGGCGGCCCCGTGCGCGCGTTCGCGATCGTCAGGACCGCTCTCGAGCGGATCCTGGCGGTCGTCTGCATCGGGCTGATGTTCCTGCTCGCCCTCCTCGTCATCGTCGCCGTGTTCATGCGCAAGTTCGGCATGCCCTTCGGCTGGTACGACGAGGTGGCGGCGATCATGCTCGCCTGGATCACCTATTACGGGGCGGCCTTCGCGGCCCTGAAGCGGGGCCATCTCGGCTTCCCGAACCTGGTCGCGGCGATGCCCAAATGGCCGCGGCTCGCCTTCGTCCTGTTCTCGACAGCCCTCGTCCTCGGCTTCTTCGGCCTCGTTACGTGGTTCGGCACGCAGGTGGTTATCCTGCTCCAGGGCGACACCCTGATCTCGCTGCCCTGGGTGCCGATCTCGTTCTCCCAGTCGGTCGTGCCGATCGGCGCGGCCCTGTTCGTGATCGCCGAGCTGCTGGTCCTGCCGGACCGGATCCGCGAGGCGCTGCACGAGGCGCCGCCGGTCGATCCGGAGCGGGCGATCGTGGAGGGCGCGCAATGACCGCCCTCGTCATGGTCCTGGCGATGTTCGCCCTGATCCTCATCAACGTGCCGATCGCCGTGGCGCTCGGCATCGTCTCGATGGTGGCGCTCTGGTACGCGCAGGGCTTCGACTCGCTGCTGATGAGCCCGATCACGCTCTTCACCGGCGCGACCAATTTTCCGCTCATCGCGATCCCGCTCTTCGTCCTCGCCGGCGCGCTCATGAACTCGACCGGCATCTCGCGCCGGCTGATCGCCTTCGCCTCGGCGCTGATCGGCTTCGTGCGCGGCGGCCTCGCCATGGTCAACGTGGCGGCGAGCCTGTTCTTCGCCGAGATCTCCGGCTCGGCGGTCGCCGACGTCGCCGCCCTCGGCTCGATCCTAATGCCGGCGATGAAGAAGCGCGGCTATTCCAAGGAGTTCACCGCGGCGATCACCTCGTCGAGCGCGTCCCTCGCCATCATCATCCCGCCCTCCGTGCCGATGATCCTGTACGCGGTCTACGGCGACGCCTCGGTGGTGCAGCTGTTCGTGGCCGGGATCGTGCCGGGCCTCATCGGCGCGGCCTTGATGATGGGCCTCGCCTACTGGTTCGCCGTCCGCTACGGCTTCCCGGTCGAGGAGACCTTTCAGCTCTCGCGGGTGTGGAAGACCTTCAAGGAGGCCGCCTGGGCCTTCCTCCTGCCGATCATCATCCTCGGCGGCATCTTCGGCGGTTTCGTCACCGCGACCGAGGGCGCCGGGCTCGCGGTGTTCGCCGCCCTGTTCATCGGCGGGGTGATCTACCGGGAGCTCAGCCTGAAGGAGCTCATCGACGGGCTCAAGGACGGCGCCGTCCAGACCGCGGTGGTGATGCTGCTCGTCGCGACCTCGGCGCTGCTCGGCCAGTACCTCGCCGCCTCGCAGATGCCCCAGCGGCTCGCCCTGTTCATGACCGAGCTGACCCAGAACAAGTGGGTCGTGCTCCTCCTCATCAACCTCCTGCTGCTCGTGCTCGGCTGCTTCCTGCACGGCGCGGCGGCGATCGTGCTGGTGGTGCCGCTCGTCATGCCGATCGTGAATTCGGTCGGCATCGACCCGGTCCATTTCGGCATCGTCGTGACGCTGAACCTCGCCATCGGCCAGCAGACCCCGCCGGTGGCGAGCGTCTTGATGACGTCCTGCTCCATCGCCAAGGCGGACGTGTGGGAGGTGTCGAAGGTCAACGTCTA
This sequence comes from Beijerinckiaceae bacterium, assembly GCA_035540795.1. Lineage (GTDB taxonomy): Bacteria > Pseudomonadota > Alphaproteobacteria > Rhizobiales > Beijerinckiaceae > JAJKJG01. The sequence goes on from DATLFZ010000464.1 coordinate 4,307, forward strand.
CTTCATCGCCGTGCTCCTGTTCGTGCTCGCCCTCGTCACCTACGTGCCGGCGATCCCCCTCTTCCTCGTCGAGGTCTTCTACCGCTAGAAGGCGCGGCCAACGGGAAAGGAAGGACATGACCGCGCTCGCGGGACTGAAGGTCGTCGACCTCACCCACATCATGGCCGGGCCGACCTGCACGCTGATGCTCGCCGACATGGGCGCCGACGTGATCAAGGTCGAGAAGGTGCCGGGCGGCGACGACACGCGGCGCAGCGTGCCCCCGACGGTCGGGTCGGAATCGGCCGCCTTCATGATGATGAACCGCAACAAGCGGGGCATCGCCCTGGATCTGCGCAGCGAGGGCGGCAAGCGGGTGCTGCACCGGCTCATCGAGGACGCCGACGTGCTCGTCGAGAACTACCGCCGGGACACGATCGAGAAGCTCGGCTTCGGCTACGAAGCCCTGCGGCAGCGCCATCCCGGGCTGATCTACTGCTCGATCTCCGGCTTCGGCCGCACCGGGCCCTATTCGGGACGCGGCGGATTCGACCTCGTCGCCCAGGCGATGAGCGGGATCATGAGCATCACCGGGACCAGGAAGGGCGACCCGCCGGTGAAGTGCGGCCCGCCCCTCACCGACATCACCGCCGGGCTGTTGGCCACGATGGGCATTCTCGCCGCCCTCCACCACCGCTCCCGGACCGGCGAGGGCCAGCTCGTCGACACCTCGCTGCTCGAGGCCGGCATCGTCCAGACCTACTGGCAATCGGCCATGACCTTCGCCACCGGCGATCCGCCGGGGCCGCTCGGCTCGGCCCATCCGCTCAACGCCCCCTACCAGGCTTTCGAGACCGCGGACGGCTGGATCGTGGTCGGCGGGGCGAACCAGCGCGCCTGGCTGCGCCTGCTCGAGGTGCTCGGCGCCCCCGAGATCGCCGAGGATCCCCGCTTCAAGGACAATCCCGGCCGCATGGCGCATCTCGCCGAGCTCGAGGCGGCGCTGGCGCCGCATTTCAAGCGTCGGCCCTCGGCGGAGTGGCTGGAGATGTTCGACGAGGCCGGCATGCCGGCGGGCCCCGTCTACGACATCGCGCAGATGCACGCCGACCCGCAGGTGCGGGCCCGCGACATGGTGGTCGAGGTGCCGCACGCGAAGCTCGGGCCGGTGCCGACGCTCGGCCTGCCGGTAAAATTCTCGCGCACGCCCGGCGGGCCGCAGCGCGGCGCGCCGCTCTACGGCCAGCACGGGCGCGAGGTGCT
>DATLFZ010000465.1:0-2242 GCA_035540795.1 Beijerinckiaceae bacterium
CCTGGTGGCGCAGGTAGCTCTCGATCTGGAAGTCGGCGTCGAAGGAGAAGGTCGGCGCCGCCCGGTCCTGGAAACGGCGGCCGAACTTCTTGTGCAGCGCCGCCTCCGACAGGTAGGTGATGTGCGCCCCCATGCGCGCGACGGCGAGCCCCTTGCGGGGCCTGGCGCCCTGTTCGAGGTAGCGCCCGCCGCGCCAGTCGGGGTCGGCCATCACCGCCTGCCGGCCGACCTCGTGGAAGGCGATGTTCTGGGCGGAGTGACGGGCCGCGGTCGCGATCGGCATCGCGGCGAAGACGCGCTCGGGATAGCTCGCCACCCATTGCAGCACCTGCATCCCGCCCATCGAGCCGCCGATGACGCAGAACACGGACTCGATCCCGAGCGCGTCGAGCAGCATCGCCTGGGCCCGCACCATGTCGCGGACGGTGACGAGGGGGAAGTCGAGGGCCCAGGCCCGTCCGGTGGCAGGGTTCGTCGAGGCGGGGCCGGTGGTGCCCATGCAGGCGCCGACCACGTTCGGGCAGATCACGAAGAACCGCTCGGTGTCGATCGGACGGCCGGGGCCGATCATCGTCTCCCACCAGCCGGGCTTGCCCGTGACCGGATGGACGTTGGCGACGTGCTGGTCGCCGGTGAGGGCATGGCAGACCAGCACCGCGTTCGAGCGCGCCGCGTTGAGGGTGCCGTAGGTCTGGTAGGCGACCTGCCAGGGGGCCAGGGCCACGCCCGCATCCATCTCGAGCGGCCGGTCGGGGCCGAAGCGCTCGACCGGGCTCGACGGCGCGTCGGCCTGGGACTGGGGCAGGGTGACGTGGCTCGTCATCGCATGTTCGGCTGGGCGGACCCGTCTCTTGAGCAGGCCGGAACGTTCGAAAATCCGAACGCCCTCGGTAAATCGGGCCGGCCCCCCTCGTCAATGCGCCACGCCCGTCCTAGGCTCCCCGGCCGCCCGCCGATCCCGAGCCCCTCATGACCAAGCCGCCCGTGGACCTCGCCGACCTGCGCCGCGAGATCGACCGCATCGACGAAGCCATGCACCGGCTGCTGATGGAGCGCGGCGAGATCATCGACCGCCTCATCCAGGTGAAGAAGACCTCGGAATCGGGCTCGGCCTTCCGGCCGGGGCGGGAAGCGTCGATGATGCGGGCGCTCGCTGCGCGCCATCGCGGCCTGCTGCCGCTCGACACCGCCGAGAGCATCTGGCGGGTGATCATCGCGACCTTCACCTGGGTCCAGGCGCCGTTCTCCGTCCACGCGGACGTGTCCGGCGGCGACGCGCCGATGCGGGATTCGGCCCGCTTCCATTTCGGCTTCACCGTGCCCTACCTTCCCCACCCGAGCGCGGCGGCGGTGATCGCCGCGGTGGCGCGGGGCCGCGGCGACCTCGGCGTCTTCCGCCTCGACCAGGGCGCCTCGGCGGGGCCGTGGTGGCGCGATCTCGCCGGCCCGCGCCGACCCAAGGTGATCGCCCGCCTGCCCTTCATCGAGCGCCCCGACCATCCCGCCGGCACGCCCGTCTTCGTCGTCTCGAAACCCCTCGCGGACGCGGCGGTGCGGGACGTCGTGCTCTATGCCGCGACCTTCGAGCGCTGGGGCGCGCCGGCCAAGGAGGCGCTCGCCGCCTGCGAAGGCGAGGTGATCGCGAGCGCCGCCGGGCCGACCGGGCTCTCCGTCCTGGTCGCGGTGTCGGGCGAGGCCGGGGAGGAGGGCCTGCGCCGGGCGGCCGAGCGCGCCGGGGCCGGCCTCTCCGACCTCGCCGAGGTCGGCAGCCACGCCGCGCGCTTCCGGGTGTGAGCGGCGGCAGAAGGTAAACCCACCCTTAACCGGGGCTCCCTAGGGTCTGTGGACCTCGCGTCTCGTCCAGGTCCCGCATGCGCACGATCCGCCGCCCGTCATCGCCCATGGAGCACTTGTCGGAAGCCCTGCGCGGCTTCCTGGTGCGGCGCACGGTCGAGCTGGCGGGCCTCGGCCTGATCGCCGCCGCCGGAGCGGCGACCGTCGCCCTCGCGACCTGGTCGATCGACGATCCGAGCCTGAACAACGCCACGACGGCGGCGAGGCCGAAGAGCTGCATCAGGAGGTCCGCCGCGATGGCGCCGGGCCAGGCGAGGAGGTTGCGCACCGGGCCGTCGGTGGCGTTGTTCAGGCTCGGATCGTCGATCGACCAGGTCGCGAGGGCGACGGTGGCCGCTCCGGCGGCGGCGATCAGGCCGAGGCCCGCCAGCTCGACCGTGCGCCGCAC
>DATLFZ010000466.1:0-2706 GCA_035540795.1 Beijerinckiaceae bacterium
GCCGCCGGGGCGGTTGAGTCCTGGCCCGAGGCGCCTTACCTCAGTTCGAACCGGCCACGGGAGTTTCGCATGCGGCGCGTCGTCGTCACCGGGATGGGCATCGTCTCGTCGATCGGCAACAACACGCAGGAGGTGCTCGCCTCCCTGCGTGTTGTTGCCGATCGACGAGACGATGCCCATCCCGGTGACGACGACGCGCCGCATGCGAAACTCCCGTGGCCGGTTCGAACTGAGGTAAGGCGCCTCGGGCCGGGACTCAACCGCCCCGGCGGCTCAGCCGCCCGCCGGCGTCTGGTCGGCCACGAACAGGCCGACGCGCAGGTCCTTGGCCTCGTAGATGCGCCGCCCGTCCGCCTCGAGCCAGCCGTCGGCGATGCCGAGCACGAGCTTGGAGCGGAACACGCGCTTGAGGTCGACCCCGTAGACGACCTTCTGCACGCTCGGCAGGACCTGGTCGGCGAACTTGACCTCGCCGACGCCGAGCGCCCGGCCCCGGCCCGGGCTGCCGAGCCAGCCGAGGAAGAAGCCGACCATCTGCCACAGGGCGTCGACCCCGAGGCAGCCCGGCATGACCGGGTCGCCCTTGAAGTGGCAGGGGAAGAACCAGAGGTCCGGCCGCACGTCGAGCTCGGCGACCACGTGGCCCTTCCCGTACGCGCCCCCGTCCTCGCCGATGGAGGCGATCCGGTCGAACATGAGCATCGGCGGCAGGGGGAGCTGGGCGTTGCCCGGGCCGAACAGCTCGCCGCGCCCGCAGGCCAGGAGTTCCTCGTAGGAGTAACGCGACTGTCGGGCCATTGCGGCGGGGCGATCCTTGGCTGCGGTCGAGCTGGGCTTTTCGTAGACGCGACCCGGGGGTGCATCAAGGGGGGCGTCGATCGGTCCGTAATCGTCCGGGTTGCGGCTGCGGTCCCCCGCTCCTATCATTCACAAACGACCCCCGACAGCAAGCGTTCCGACCCCCGATGACGGCGAGAGTTGCCCCCGGCCCCACGACGGGCGTTCCGATCGACCCGGCGGCGAGCCCGGTCCGGCGCGGCTGCCCGCTCTCCGACCTGCGCGAGAAGCTGCGCCGGGTCGGCCTGCGTCCGACCCGGCAGCGGGTGTCCCTCGGCTGGCTCCTGTTCGGCAAGGGCGACCGCCACGTCACGGCGGAGCTCCTCTACGACGAAGCGGTGCGCGCGAAGGTGCCGGTCTCGCTCGCCACGGTCTACAACACCCTGCACCAGTTCACGGAAGCGGGCCTGTTGCGCCAGCTCGCCGTCGACGGCTCGAAGAGCTACTTCGACACCAACCCGACCGAGCACCACCACTTCTTCGTCGAGGGCGAGGACGCGCTCATCGACATGCCCGCCGACGTCGCCGTCGGCGAATTGCCGCCGCCACCCGCCGGCATGGAGATCGCTGGGGTCGAAGTCACCGTCCGCCTCCGCCGCCGCCGCTGATTGCGGCAGGGCTGGCGCGGCTCCCGCTCCCCGCCCGAGAAAGAGGGTGAGGGCGGCTCGGCGTCCCGGACCGGGCTATTCCGCGGGTTCGCGGCTGCGCTCTCGAAAGGGATGGGCGGGGAAGACGCCGAGGATGTGGAGCTCGCGGGAGAAGTATTCGAGCTCGTGCAGGGCCCGGCGCAGGTCCGGGTCGTCCGGATGGCCGTCGACCTCCGCGTAGAATTGCGTCGCGAAGAACTGGCCTTCGACCATGTAGCTCTCGAGCTTGGTCATGTTGATGCCGTTGGTCGCGAACCCGCCGAGGGCCTTGTAGAGCGCCGCCGGCAGGTTGCGCACCCGGAACACGAAGCTCGTGACGACGGCCCCGTTGCCCGGGGCCGCCCAGGCGGGCTCCCGGGACAGGAGGATGAAGCGGGTCGTGTTGTGGGCCTCGTCCTCCACGTCCTCGGCCAGGATCTTCAGGCCGTAGATGTCGGCGGCGAGGCGCGGCGCCAGCGCCGCCCGGGTCGGATCGGCGGCGGCGGCGATGTCCTTGGCGGCGCCGGCCGTGTCGCCGGCGACCATGGGCTTGAGCCCGAGCTTGCGGATGATCTTGCGGCACTGGCCGAGCGCGTGGATGTGGCTGTGCACGGTCTTGACCGTGCCGAGATCGGCCTCCTTGGTCGCCATCAGCTGGAAATGGATCGGCAAAAAGTGCTCGCCGACGATGTGGAGCTTCGAGGTCGGCAGGAGGTGGTGGATGTCGGCCACCCGGCCGGCGATCGAGTTCTCGATCGGGATCATGCCGAGCGAGGCCTCGCCCTCCGTGACCGCCGCGAAGGCGTCCTCGAACGTGGCGCAGGGCAGCACCTCCCAGTCCGGGTGGACCTCCTGGCAGGCGATGTGGGAGTTCGCCCCGAGCGCTCCCTGGAACGCGATCACTTTGTTCATGGCTTCCTCAGGATGGTTCTCGCCCGCTCGAGATCGTCGGGGGTGTCGACCCCGAGGGGTACGTCGTCGACCAGCACGGCGTCGATGCGCATCCCGGCTTCGAGGGCGCGCAGCTGCTCGAGACGCTCGCGGCGTTCGAGGGGGGACGGGGGCAGGCCGACGAAGCGGGCGAGCGCGGAACGGCGGTAGGCGTAGAGGCCGATATGGTGCAGGAGCGGCCCCTCGCCCGAGGGCGCCGTCGCGCGGGTGAAGTAGAGGGCCCGCAGCCGCCCCGGCGCGATTTCGCTGCCGACGAGCTTCACCACGTTCGGGTTCGTGCGCTCCTCCTCCC
>DATLFZ010000467.1:0-22779 GCA_035540795.1 Beijerinckiaceae bacterium
CTCCACCCATTGGAAGGCGATCGCGTAGAGGATCTGCGCCGCCGCGAGGGTCAGCATGGCGAGGTAGATGCCGGACAGGCGCACGATGAAGAAGCCGAAGAAGGCGGCCCCGAGCGCCGCCGCGAGCGGCGCGAGCGGCAAAGCGAGCTCCATCGGCACGCCGAGGCTGCGCAGAGCCAGCGCCGCCCCGTAGCCGCCGAGGCCGAAATAGGCGGCGTGGCCGAAGCTCACGAGGCCGCCGGCGCCGATCAGGAGGTGGAGGGAGAAGGCGAACAGGGCGAAGATCAGGATCTCGGTCGCGACCTTCAGGGTGTACGCGTCCCCGAACAGGGGCACGAGGGCCAGCACGGCGAACAGCGCCAAGGCGGCGAAGCCCTCGCTGCGGCGCCACGGGCGAAGCGTGCCGAAGGCGGCCGCCGCGGAGGCGTGCGGCGCCTCGGGCCGGCCGAGCAGCCCGTAGGGGCGCACCACCAGGACGATGCCCATCAGGAGGAAGACCAGGACCAGCGTGATCTTCGGGAAGACGAGAATCCCGAAGGCCTGGAGCTGGCCGATCAGGAGGGCGGCCAGGAAGGCGCCGGGCACGCTGCCCATGCCGCCGATCACCGTCACCACAAAAACCTCGGCGATGATCGACAGGTCCATGCCCGAGCTCGCCGGAATCTTCGGGATCTGCAGCGCGCCGCCGAGCCCGGCCAGGAAGGCGCCGAGGAAGAGCGTGCCGGTGAAGAGCGCCGCCTGGTTGACCCCGAGCGCGCCGACCATGTCCCGGTCCTGCGTCGCCGCGCGCACCAGGACGCCGAAGCGGGTCTTGTGGAGGAGGAGCCACAGGAGGCCGAGGACCAGCGGCCCCGCCGCGATCAGGACGAGCTCGTAGGACGGAAACCGCAGCCCCATGATCTCGACCGGCAGGCGCAGGCCCGGCGCCCGGGGCCCGAGGATGTCCTGCGGCCCGAAGGCCTGGATGACGAGGTCCTGCACCACCAGCACGACCCCGAAGGTGGCGAGGAGCTGGAAGAGCTCCGGCGCCCGGTAGATGCGCCGCAGCAGGAGTATCTCCATGGCGACGCCGATCAGTCCCACGGCGACCGCCGCGATCAGGATGCCGGCCCAGAAGCTGACCCCGCCGGGATAGAGGGCGAGGAGCCGGGGCGTCAGCGTCGCGGCGAAATAGGCCCCCAGCATGTACAGGGAGCCGTGGGCGAAGTTCACGATGCGGGTGACCCCGAAGACGATGGTCAGCCCGCTCGCGATGATGAACAGGGACGAGGCGCTGGCGAGCCCCGTCAGGAACTGGACGACGACGAAGGAGAGGTCCATGGGAACGGTCGTGCGGACCTCTCCGGCGGCCTAGCGCGGCGCCTTGCGGGCGGCGCGGACCTCCTCCTCCGAGAACATCACGTCCGCCCCGTCCACGTAGAGCACGTTGGTCATCACCCCGCGGCCGTCCTTGACCGCGGTCTCGCCGACCCAGGCGCCGAGCGTCGCTTGGTGGTCGAGGCCGCGCATGGTGACCGGGCCGACCACCGTCTCGAACTTCATGTCCCGGAAGGCCTCGATCAGCTTCTCGGTGTCGGTGGAGTTCGCCTTGTTGAGGAGGTCGGCGGTCATGGTGGTGACCACGTAGCCGAGGAGCGAGCCGAGGCGGGGCGTGTCGTTGAAGCGCTTGCGGTAGGCCTCGACGAAGGCCTTGTGGGCCGGGTGCTCGACCTGCTCCCAGGGATAGCCGGTGACGATCCAGCCGGTCGGCGTCTCGTCGCCGAGCGGGATCATGTATTCGGGCTCGCCGGTGAGGAGGCTCACCACCGTGCGCTTCTCGAACAGGCCGCGGCTGTTGCCCTCGCGGACGAAGGGCGGCAGGTCGGCGCCGAACAGGACGTTGAAGATGCCCTGGGGCTTCGCCTGTTCGAGGGCGTTGACGGTCGCGCCGGCGTCGACCTTGCCCAGCGCCGGGTACTGCTCGGCGACGATCTCGGCCTTCGGATTCGCCTCCTTGATCAGGCGCTTGAAGCTCGCCGCCGCCGACTGCCCGTACTCGTAGTTCGGCGCCACGATCGCCCAGCGGTCGACGTCCTGGCGGCCCTTGACCGCGTCGACCAGCATGCGGGTCTGCATGAAGGTGCTCGGGCGGATGCGGAAGGTGAAGCGGTTGCCCTGCGCCATGGTGATGGCGTCGGTGAGCGGCTCCGAGGCGATGAACAGGATCTTGCGCTGGTTGGCGAAGTCCGCCACCGCGAGGCCGACGTTCGACAGGAAGGTGCCGATCAGGAAGTCGACCTTCTCGCGGGTGACGAGGTCCTCGGCGACCCGGGTCGCGTCGCCAGTGGTGGCGCCGTCGTCCCGGAAGATGAACTCGAGCTTGCGCCCGCCCATCACGCCGCCCTTGGCGTTGATCTCGTCGAGGGCGAGCTGGATGGCGTTGCGGTAGGGCACCGCGAAGGCGGCCATGCGGCTGTAGGAATTCAGCTCGCCGACCCGCACGGGGCCCGCCTGCGCGAGCGCCGGCTTGGGCAGGGCGGCGGCGCCGGCGAGCCCGGCGAGAACGGTGCGACGCGAAAGCTTCATCCTCTCCTCCACGGCCGTGCGGCGGCGCCGAACGGTAGCACAGGCGCCAAGCGCGGCAATGGGGCGGCGGGATGCAAAAACCTTGAGCGGGGGCGCCCCGGCGGCTACGGTTCGGCCCCTCGCTTCGCCCGGGACCTCCATGCTGCTCGATTCCGATCCGGCCCTCGCCTTCGTGCCCTATCCGGCGGCCTCCGTGCCGAACGGGGAGGGACCACTCTCCGGCCTGACGCTCGCGGTGAAGGACATCTTCGACGTCGCCGGCTACCCGACCGGGTGCGGCTCGCCGCACATGCTCGCCCTGTCGGGGGTGAAGACGCGCACCGCGCCGATCGCGCAAAAACTGCTCGACGCGGGGGCGCGCTTCGTCGGCAAGACCCATACGGACGAGCTCGCTTTCTCGCTCAACGGCAAGAACGCCCATTTCGGCACGCCCGTGAACGGCGGCGCGCCGGACCGCATCCCGGGCGGCTCGTCGTCGGGCTCGGCCGCCGCGGTGTCGAACCGCCTGTGCGACGTCGCCCTCGGCTCGGACACCGGCGGCTCGGTGCGCGGGCCGGCGAGCCATTGCGGCCTGTTCGGCATCCGCCCGACGCAGGACCGGGTGACCCTCGAAGGCTGCATGCCCCTCGCCCCCTCCTACGACACGCCGGGCTACTTCACCCGCGACGCGGAGACCTTCGTGCGGGTCGGCGAGGTGTTTCTCGGGGCCGACGCGAGCCCGCTCCCCGAGAACCCGCGCCTCCTTGTCGCCGCGGACGCCTTCGCCATGCTGAGCCAGGAGGTGCGGGCGGTGCTCGCGCCGGTGGTCGACGGCATCGAGAAGGCGCTGGGCCAGGCCAGCATGGTGGAGGTCGCCCCGGAAGGGTTCGAGAAGCTCTACTGGGCCCACCGCTGGGTGCAGGCCCGGGAGGCCTGGCAGTCGCACGGGGCGATGATCGAGCGCTACAAGCCGCCCCTCGGGCCGGGCGTCGGCGACCGCTTCGCCTTCGGCAAGACCATGACCGACGCGCAGGTCGAGGAGGGCCGGGCCGTGCGCGCACAGGCGGCCGAGCGGCTGCGCCGGACCGTCGGCGGCGACGGCGTCCTCCTCCTGCCGACCATGCCCGACGTGGCGCCGCTCCTGAGCGAGCCCGAGGAGGCCCTCAACGACTACCGCAACGCGGCGATCCACCTGTTGTGCCTCGCCGGCCTGTCGGGCCTGCCCCAGATCTCGATGCCGCTCGCCGGCCGCCTCGGCGCGCCGCTGGGCGTCTCGATCCTCGGGCCGCAGGGCAGCGACCTCTCCCTCGTGCGGCTGGCGGCGCGGCTCGCCGGCTGATCACATCCGGGTCGTCTCGGCGACCTCCTCGGCGGTCTTCTCGATCTCGGCCCCGATCGCCTCGACGGAGGCGCCGGCCTCGATGCGCTTGCGGATGTCGTGCAGGCGGGTCAGCTGCTGGACGATCTGGGGGACGTTGTCGAGGTTCTCCATGAAGCGCCAGACGTAGACCAGGATGGCGAAGATGTCGCCGGTATCCAGCGTCTGGATGTAGGTCGCCCGCACCAGCACGGCGACGAAGACCGCGATCGACAGGACCTCGATGAAGGTCCAGTTGAAGGCCTCGGCGTCGGACAGGCGCACCCGCCAGCAGCGCACCTGCTCGAAATGCTCGCGGATCGGGGCCGGCTCCGCCGCCTCGATCGCCTGGACCTCCTTTTCGAGCTGGTTGTTCAGCCCCTCGTTGTAGCGCAGCGAGTAGCGGATATAGACCCGGTTCACGAGCACGACCGGCACGAACAGGAGCGTGATCAGCCCGCCGATGGCGAGGTCGTACCAGAACAGGATCGCCGCCGAACCGAAGATGCCGATGAGCGAGGTGACGACGACCGGCACCTCCTTCTCGAAGAAGGTCACGAACTCCCGCGACATGGCCGAGCGCGCGGCGACGCTGGTGGCGCTGACCCCGCCCCGGCGCTGGCGCAGGATCGTGTCCTCGACGATGGTGTTGTAGACCTTCGTGTAGAGGCGGGTGTCGTACATCTGCCGGACGAGGCCGATGGCCGAGCGCAGGGTCCAGGCGACGATGATCGGCGCCATCAGCCGCCAGTCCTGCTCCAAGAGCCCGTTGATGGCGACTCCGGTCGCCCACGGATAGGACAGTTCGAGCAGGTCCTCGAGGAAGGTGAGCGTATAGGTCAGCGTGATCCGCCAGCGGAACCGCTTGAGGGTGTCGAGGGCGGAGACGCTGCCGTTCTTTCGCCGCTTGCGGGCCATGCGCGCCGATCGCGGCTCCCGTCGCGCCGCCTGCGAGGCCCCGGAGGGCCGCAGGTACTACGCTGCCGAAGCGCCGCGGTTCCTGCGCAGCCGCACCCCCACGCCCGCCGCCGCCGCGTGCGCGGGCGCACGCCGGTCCCGCGCCGGGCGAGGCAAGGTGCGCTCAACGGCTCCCGTCGTGAGCCGCAGGGAGCGCACCATGATCCTCTTCCGTCTGATGCTCGTCGCCGGGGCCATGACCGTCGCCGTCGCCGGCATCGCCGCCGGCCCGAACGGCCCCGCCCAGGCCCAGGCGCCGGTCTCGGGAAAGCAGTTCACCGACCGTCTGCCCGCCTCCGCGCACCCGGTCGTCTCGACCGCCCGCCCGGCGGTGCCGCGCTCCGTCGCGATGAAGGCCGGCCGGGGCGACGCGCTCCATGCCGGGCCGGCCCGCCTCGCCCTCGCCCAACGGTGACGCCTTGCACGGCCGCGCCCCGCCTGCGATGGAGCGGGCGGGAGGAGCCCGGTGTACGAGTGGCTGAAGGCCTTTCACGTGATCGCGGTCATCGCCTGGATGGCGGGGCTGCTCTACCTGCCGCGCCTGTTCGTCTACCATTGCGACGCCCCGCCGGGCTCGCCCCAATCGGAGACGTTCAAGGTGATGGAGCGGCGGCTCCTCAAGGCGATCATGAACCCGGCCATGGTGGCGGTGTGGGGGCTCGGGCTCTACCTCGCCTTCGCCGGCGGCTGGTTCGCGGCGGGATGGCTGCACGCCAAGCTCGCCCTCGTGCTCGCCCTCTCCGCCGTGCACGGCTTCCTCGCCGCGTCCGTGCGCCGATTCGCGGAGGACCGCAACGCGCGCCCGGCCCGGTTCTGGCGCATCCTCAACGAGGTGCCGACCGTGCTGATGATCGGCATCGTCGTTCTCGCGATCGTGAAGCCGTTCTGAGACCTTGCGGAAGCGGCCTTCCGGCACGAGGTATCACCAGGAGAACGGCACCCCGCCCGCCGGGGCTTGAGCCCGCTCGGGAAACCGGGTAAGGCTGTCGCACTCTCGAGACAGGTCCCGACCGAGCCGTTCAAGGCCACCGCGCCCCGTGCGCACATCGGGTCCCCTGGCGACGATCCCTTCCTTCCCGCGTGCGCTTCCCGGCCCGCCCCGTTCCATTCAGAGAGTCTTCCCGATGGGGGAAATCAAGCTTCAGGACCTGAAGTCCAAGACGCCGACCGAGCTACTCACCTTCGCGGAGGAGCTCGAGGTCGAGAACGCCAGCACGATGCGCAAGCAGGAGCTGATGTTCGCGATCCTCAAGCAGCTCGCCGCCCGCGACACCGAGATCATCGGTGCCGGCGTGGTCGAGGTGCTGCAGGACGGGTTCGGCTTCCTGCGCTCGGCCGATTCGAACTACCTGCCCGGGCCCGACGACATCTACGTCTCGCCCTCCCAGATCCGCCGCTTCGGCCTGCGCACCGGCGACACCGTCGACGGGCCGATCCGGTCGCCGAAGGAGGGCGAGCGCTACTTCGCGCTGCTCAAGGTCAACACGATCAATTTCGAGGATCCGGAGAAGATCCGGCACAAGGTCCATTTCGACAACCTGACGCCGCTCTATCCGGACGAGCGCATCAAGCTCGAGATCGAGGACCCGACCCGGAAGGACTATTCGGCCCGGGTCATCGACATCGTCTCGCCGATCGGCAAGGGCCAGCGCGCGCTGATCGTGGCGCCGCCGCGCACCGGCAAGACGGTGCTCCTGCAGAACATCGCCCAGTCGATCACCGCGAACCACCCCGAGTGCTACCTCATCGTGCTCCTCATCGACGAGCGGCCCGAGGAGGTCACCGACATGCAGCGCTCGGTGAAGGGCGAGGTCGTGTCCTCGACCTTCGACGAGCCGGCCTCCCGCCACGTGCAGGTCGCCGAGATGGTGATCGAGAAGGCGAAGCGCCTCGTCGAGCATTCCCGCGACGTCGTGATCCTGCTCGATTCGATCACCCGCCTCGGGCGCGCCTACAACACGGTGGTGCCGTCCTCGGGCAAGGTGCTCACCGGCGGCGTCGACGCCAACGCCCTGCAGCGGCCGAAGCGCTTCTTCGGCGCGGCCCGCAACATCGAGGAGGGCGGCTCGCTCACCATCATCGCGACGGCGCTCATCGACACCGGCTCGCGCATGGACGAGGTCATCTTCGAGGAGTTCAAGGGCACCGGCAACTCGGAGATCATCCTGGACCGCAAGGTCGCCGACAAGCGCACCTTCCCGTCGCTGGACATCACCCGCTCCGGCACCCGCAAGGAGGAGCTGCTCGTGCCGCCCGACATCCTCAAGAAGATGTACGTGCTGCGCCGCATCCTCAACCCGATGGGGACGGTCGACGCGATCGAGTTCCTCCTCGACAAGCTGCGCCAGACCAAGACCAACAGCGACTTCTTTGAGTCGATGAACACGTGAGGCGGCCGGGATCGGCGGCCTTCGCGCGCGCCGGGCCGCCCATGCCCCTGCGTCTCGCTTTCCTGCTTCTTCTCGCGGCGGCCCCGGCGACGGCCGCGCCCTCGTTCGATTGCGCCAAGGCGCGCCGAACCGACGAGAAGGCGATCTGCGCCGACCCGGCGCTCGCCGCCCTCGACCTCGCGGTCGACCGGTCCTACCGCCGGGCGCGGGAGCGCCTGCGGGACGCCGGCGCGCAGAAGGCGCTTCGCGACGCCCAGCGCGACATGATCACCGGCCGCGCCTTCGCCGCCGACCATCCCAACGGCGCCGGGCTGAAGGACTATCTCGCCGGCTGGCGCGACGCCCTCGACCGGATCGCCGCGCCGCGCCCCGGCCACACCGGCGGGTGGGCCAACATGACCGTGATCGTCGACGTGCGGCCCCGGCCGGACGGGCGGTTCGCGGTCAAGGTCGACGGGTCCGACCCGATCATCGGCGCCTGGCGCTGCGAGTACAACGGGATCGGCGAGACCCGCGGCGGCCGGCTCGTCGTCGCCTGGAATCGGGAGGAGGACGGCGAGGACGGCGCCGACGGCTGGCTCCTGCACCTCGCCCGCCAAGGTGCGCTTCTCACGATTGAGGAGGTGAAGGGGCCGGACGCGGTCGAGCACCGGCCCTATTGCGGCCACCGGGGCTTCCTGAGCGGCACCTACTTCCCGGCCGACGCGACCGCCTTCCCCGGCTCCCGCGAGCGCGGTCCGGACCGGCCGTAGCGTCGGTCCGCGTCAGGCGCGCGCGAGGTCGACCGCGAGCTGCGGCTTGGCGTTCAGGGTCTGAAAGACCACGCAGTAGCGTTCGGTCAGCTTGAGGAGCTGGTCGAGCTTCTCCTGCGGCGCGTCGGTGTCGAGCGCGAACGAGAGGCGGATCGCGCGGAAGCCGACCGGGGCGGTCTTGTCGACGCCGAGGGTGCCGCGGAAGTCGAGGTCGCCCTCCGCGGTCACGGTGCCCCGGCGCAGGTCGATCTCGAGGGCGGTGGCGACCGCCTTCAGGGTCACCCCGGCGCAGGCGACCAGCGCCTCGAGCAGCATGTCGCCAGAGCACAGCTCCAGCCCCGAGCCGCCGGTGGCCGGGTGGAGGCCCGCCACCGCCAGCGCCCGGCCGGTCTCGACCTTGCACGCGATCGATTGGTCGTCGAGGGTGCCGCGCGCCTTCAGCGTGATCACCGCGGCGTCGGGGTCGCTCTTGTACTTGTCCTTGATCGGCGCCTGAAGCGCGCGCAGGGCGGTCGCGTCCATCGGGGAGCTCCTCTCGCGAGGGGCGGACATGGCCCCGGCGGCACCGGCCCGTCAAGGCGGGCCGCCGGGCGAGGAACCGGATGTGCGGGCGCGACTTTTCTGGCAGACTGGAAGCGCGGCCACGGGAGGCGACGATGAGGCGGGCCCTCGGGTGGATCGGCGCGCTCGCGCTTTCGGTCTTCGTCGCGGCGCCGGCGGCCGCCGACACGGAGGTCGACCTCGCCCTCGTCCTCGCGGTCGACGTGTCGCGCTCGATGGACCTCGACGAGCAGCGCCTCCAGCGGGACGGCTACGTCGAGGCTTTCCGCTCCGTGCAGGTGCACGACGCCATCCGCAAGGGCGTGCTCGGGCGCATCGCCGTCGTCTACATGGAATGGTCCGGGCCGATGGAGCAGACCGTCGTCATCCCCTGGACCGTCATCGAGGGGGCGGGGGAGGCGAACGCCTTCGCGGAGCGGCTCGCCGCCGAGCCGATCGGGCGCGTGTTCTCCACCTCGATCTCGGGGGCGATCGATTTCAGCGTGAAACTTCTCGAGACGAGCCGGGTCGAGGCCCTGCGCCGGGTCATCGACGTGTCCGGGGACGGCCCCAACAACACCGGCCGGCCGGTGGCGCAGGCCCGGGACGAGGCGGTGGCGAAGGGCATCACCATCAACGGCCTTCCGTTCATGCTCAAGGAGCCGATCGGGTTCGGCGACATCCGCAACCTCGATCATTATTACGAGGACTGCGTCATCGGCGGACCGGGCGCCTTCAGCATCCCGCTGCGGGAGCGGCACCAGATCGCGGAGGCGACCCGCAACAAGCTCGTGCGCGAGATCGCCGGCCTCGCCGAGCCGGCGCCCCTGGTCCACCGGGCGAGCGAGCGCGAGCGGGCGAACTGCCTCGCCGGCGAACAGCGCCGGCGGCAGCAATGGGGCCCCTGAACCGATTGCTCCGCCTCGATTACGCCAGCTTCTCGGGTCATCGCCCCCCGAGCCGCCGCGGAGCGGCCGACGGGGGCAGGACATGAACGAGCTGTTGGAGGCGGTCGCCCATTTTCTGGGGGCGCTGACGAGCCCGCTCCTCCTCGCCGCCGTGGCCGCCGCCTGCTGGTTCCTGCGCGGGCCGGGCCAGGTCCGCATCGCCGCCGCCGCCGCCGGGGCGCTCCTCGCCGTGTTCGACTCGATCGGGGCGGGCCTCGCCTGGGGCGCGCTCCTCGTCGGCCTCGGCGCCGCCGCCGGCCTCGTCGCCGCCGAGATCGCCCTCGCCGTCGTCGTTCCGCTGGTCCTCTTCGGCCTGCGGGCGGCCTCCTGGCTGCGCCTGCGCCTGATCGCCCGCCGCTGAGCCGCGCCCCGCCGGCGCGGCAGCCCCGCTGGCGCGGGATGGCGGCGGCACCAATATCCGGGTTTTCGCATTGTCCCTCGCCCGCGCGGTCGCCGGGACCTGGGCCATGGGGGAATCCATGCCGAAGCGCGACGCCACCAACTGGATGCTATCCGAGGCGATCGAGGACCTCGCCCGGGCCGAGCGCATGCGCCGGCAGATGTTCCAGCTGCGCGACGCGCCGGGGGGCGCCTCGTGGGAACCGCCGGTCGACGTGATCGAGACCGACCGGGAGCTCCTGATCCTCGTCGCCCTGCCGGGCGTCGACCCCGATCAGGTCGAGACCGTGATCGAGGACGGCACCCTGCGGGTGAGCGGCCGGCGCACCCTGCCGCCGGAACTGCGCAACGCGGTCATCCACCGGCTCGAACTGCCGCAGGGCCGCTTCGAGCGCCGCATCCAGCTGCCCCAGGGACGCTACGGGGTGCGCCGCTTCGCGCTGAACGGCTGCCTCGTGGTCAGCCTCGACAAGATGGCCTGAGGAGGCGCGCATGGTCCTTTTTGGCGATCTCGGGCCGCAGCCTTCGGGCGGCGAGCCCGCCCCGAAGCCCGGTGCCGCGGAGAGGGTGCCGCTGCCCGCCGACGCCACCATCCTGCTGCCGGTGCGCAACACGGTCCTGTTCCCGAACCTGATCGCGCCGATCACCATCGGGCGGCCGAAATCGATCGCCGCGGCGCAGCAGGCGGTGCGGGAGGAACGCCCGATCGGCCTCGTCATGCAGCGCGATCCGGAGGTGGCCGATCCCGGGCCGGACGACCTGCACCGGGTCGGCACCATCGCCAACATCGTCCGCTACATCACCGCGCCGGACGGAAACCATCATCTCGTCTGCCAGGGCGTGCAGCGCATGCGCATCCTGGATTTCCTGCCGGGGACCCCGTTCCTCGCCGGCCGCGTCCTGCAGATCCCGGAGCCGGAGACCCGCAGCCCGGAGATCGAGGCCCGGTTCCTCCACCTGCAGAACCAGGCGGTCGAGGCCCTCCAGCTCCTGCCGCAGGCGCCGCAGGAGCTCGTCCAGGCCCTGCAGGCCGCGACCTCCCCGGCGGCCCTCGCGGACCTCGCCGCCGCCTACATGGACATCGCGCCTGCCGAGAAGCAGGAGGTGCTGGAGACGATCGACCTCGTCGCGCGCATGGACAAGGTCTCGCGCCTCCTCGCCAACCGGATCGAGGTGCTGCGCCTCACCCACCAGATCGGCCAGCAGACCAAGGCCGCCCTGAGCGAGCGCCAGCGCGAGGCGGTGCTGCGCGAGCAGATGGCGGCGATCCAGCGCGAGCTCGGCGAAGGCGACGGCAAGAGCCAGGAGGTCGCCGAGCTCACCGCGGCGATCGCCGAGGCCGAGATGCCGGAGGAGGTCGAGAACCAGGCCCGCAAGGAGCTGCGGCGCTACGAGCGCATGCCCGAGCAGGCGGCCGAATCCGGCATGATCCGGACCTATCTCGACTGGCTGATCGAGCTGCCCTGGAAGCTCCCCGAGGAGAAGCCGATCGACATCGGCGAGGCCCGCCGCATCCTCGACGAGGACCATTTCGGCCTCGAGAAGATCAAGCAACGGATCGTCGAGTACCTGGCGGTGCGCAAGCTCGCCCCGCAGGGCAAGGCGCCGATCCTGTGCTTCGCAGGCCCCCCGGGGGTCGGCAAGACCTCCCTCGGCCAGTCGATCGCCCGGGCGATGGGCCGGCCCTTCGTGCGGGTCAGCCTCGGCGGCGTGCACGACGAGGCGGAGATCCGCGGCCACCGGCGCACCTATGTGGGCGCGCTCCCCGGCAACATCGTCCAGGCGATCAAGAAGGCGGGCGCCCGCAACTGCGTGATGATGCTCGACGAGATCGACAAGATGGGCCGGGGCATCCAGGGCGATCCCTCGGCCGCCATGCTGGAGGTGCTCGATCCGGAGCAGAACAACGCCTTCCGCGACAACTATCTCGGCGTGCCCTTCGACCTGTCCCGGGTCGTGTTCATCGCCACCGCGAACATGCTCGACACGATCCCGGGGCCGCTGCGCGACCGGATGGAGATCATCAGCCTCGCCGGCTACACCGAGGACGAGAAGCTCGAGATCGCCAAGCGCTACCTCGTCCGCCGCCAGCTCGAGGCGAACGGCATCACGGCCGAGCAGGCCGAGATCGACGACGAGGCCCTGCGGGCGATCGTGCGCGGCTACACGCGGGAGGCCGGCGTGCGCAACCTCGAGCGCGAGATCGGCAAGGCCTTTCGCCACATCGCCGTGCGCATCGCCGAGGGCAGCGTGGAGCGGGTGCGGATCGGGCCGGACGACCTCAGCGCGATCCTCGGGCCGGTCCGGTTCGAGAACGAGACGGCGATGCGCACGAGCGTGCCGGGCGTCGCGACCGGGCTCGCCTGGACGCCGGTCGGCGGCGACATCCTGTTCATCGAGGCGACCCGCGCCCCGGGCAAGGGCGGGCTGATCCTCACCGGCCAGCTCGGCGACGTGATGCGCGAGAGCGCGCAGGCCGCGCTCAGCCTCCTCAAGAACCGGGCCGACAGCCTCGGAATCGATCCGGCCCTGTTCGAGAAGCACGACATCCACGTCCACGTGCCCGCGGGCGCCACGCCGAAGGACGGGCCGAGCGCCGGCGTCGCCATGTTCACGGCGCTCGTCTCCCTCCTCACCGGGCGGACGCTGCGCAGCGACACCGCCATGACGGGCGAGATTTCGCTGCGCGGCCTCGTCCTGCCGGTCGGCGGCATCAAGGAGAAGGTGGTGGCCGCGGCGGCGGCCGGGCTCACCCGGGTCCTGCTCCCGGCCCGCAACCGGCGCGACTTCGACGAGATCCCGCAGGACGCCCGCGAGCGGCTCGAATTCGTCTGGCTCGAGCGCGTCGACGACGCGGTCGCGGCGGCGCTCGAGCCGGCGCCGGAGACCTGAGCGGGGCCGGCCGGGCCGCGCGGCGCCGGGCCTAGAACTCCACGACGGCGCGGATCGACTTGCCCTCGTGCATGAGGTCGAAGCCCTCGTTGATGCGATCGAGGGGCAGCTTGTGGGTGATGAGGGGATCGATCGCGATCTTCCCCTCCATGTACCAGTCGACGATCTTCGGCACGTCCGTGCGGCCGCGCGCCCCGCCGAAGGCGGTGCCGCGCCAGACCCGGCCGGTGACGAGCTGGAAGGGCCGCGTCGAAATCTCCTGGCCGGCGGCGGCGACCCCGATGACGATGCTCTCGCCCCAGCCCCGGTGGCAGCATTCGAGCGCCTGGCGCATGGTGTGGACGTTGCCGATGCACTCGAAGGAGAAGTCGGCCCCGCCGCCGGTGATGTCGACCACCGCCTGCACGACCTTGTCGCGGCCGACCTCGTCCGGGTTGACGAAGTGGGTCATGCCGAAGCGTTCGGCCATCTCGCGCTTGGCGGGGTTGAGGTCGATCCCGACGATCTTGTCGGCGCCGACCATGCGGGCCCCCTGGATCACGTTGAGGCCGATGCCGCCGAGCCCGAACACGGCGACGTTGGCGCCGGGCCAGACCTTCGCCGTGTGGATCACCGCGCCGATGCCGGTCGTCACCCCGCAGCCGATGTAGCAGATCTTGTCGAAGGGAGCGTCGGCGCGGACCTTGGCGAGGGCGATCTCCGGCAGCACCGTGTGGTTGGCGAAGGTCGAGCAGCCCATGTAGTGGAGCACCGGGTCGCCGTCGCAGCGGAAGCGGCTCGTGCCGTCGGGCATGACGCCCTTGCCCTGGGTGGCGCGGATCGCGGTGCACAGATTCGAGCGCCGGGACAGGCAGGTTTTGCACTGCCGGCATTCGGGCGTGTAGAGCGGGATGACGTGGTCGCCCGGCCGCAGGGTCGTCACGCCCTCCCCCACCTCCACCACCACGCCGGCCCCTTCGTGGCCGAGGATCGCCGGAAACAGCCCCTCCGGGTCGGCCCCCGACAGGGTGTAGGCGTCGGTGTGGCAGATGCCGGTCGCCTTGATCTCGACCAGGACCTCGCCGGCCTTCGGGCCCTCGAGCTCGACCTCGACGATCTCCAGCGGCTTCTGCGGCGCGAAGGCGACGGCGGCGCGGGTCTTCATGGGCGTCTCCTACCGGACCGGGCCGCCGAATTCGGCGGCGATGCGGTCGACGATCTCCGCCGTGCCGAAGCGGACCGGATCGACCGCCGGCATTCCGTAATCCGAGGCGGTGCGGTCGAGATAGGCGAGCGCCTCCGCTTCCTTCAGCGCCTCCGTGTTGACGGCGATGCCGACCGGCCGGATGTCCGGATTGGTCAGCCGGCCGCAGCGGATCGTGAGGTCGATCACGTCCTGGATGCTCGGCAGGGCGTGCTGGACGCCGCGCATGTGCGTCCGCGTCGGCTCGTGGCAGACGACGAAGGCGTCCGGCTGCGCCCCGTGCAGGAGGCCGAGGCTCACCCCGGCGAAGGAGGGGTGGAAGAGCGAGCCCTGGCCTTCGATCAGGTCCCACTGGGCCGGGTGGGCGGCGGGCGACAGCCACTCCACGGCCCCGGAGATGAAGTCCGCCACCACCGCGTCGATGGCGACCCCGCGCCCGGAGATGAACACCCCGGTCTGGCCGGTGGCGCGGAAATCGGCGTCGAAGCCGCGGGCCCGCATCTCCCGCTCGAGGGCGAGCGCGGTGTACTTCTTGCCGACCGAGCAGTCGGTCCCGACGGTGAGGAGCCGCAGGCCCGCGCGCCGCGTGCCCTTGCCGGTCGGAAATCGCTCGCGGGAATGGCGCACGTCGAACAGCTTGCGCCCGTGCCGCTCCGCCGCCTCCCGGATTGCGGCGGTGTCGGCGAGGCGCACGTGCAGGCCGGTCGCCACGTCGAGGCCCGCCTCGATCGCCCCGACGATGGGACCGACCCAGTGCTCGGGCAGGAATCCGCCGGCGTTGACGACGCCGACCACCATGGTCCGGGCGCCCCGGCGGACCGCCTCCTCGACGCCCATTTCGGGCAGGCCGAGATCGGCCTTGCAGCCGGGCAGCCGCAGCTGGCCGAGGCACCAGTCGCGCCGCCAGTCGACGATGCCGTAGGCGGTCTTGGCCGCGAGCCGGTCCGGCACGTCGCCGAGGAACATCAGATAGGGTCGGGCGATCTCCATGCGCGGCTCCTTCGGGCGAAGCGCCATCATGGCCCGTCGCGCGGCCGGGCTCAATGCGGTCGGGCATGTGCCGCGCCCTGGACCGGATCGGCCGCTGGGCCGACAATGGGCCCATGATCCGCCCGCTCGTCCACCACACGATCCGCCTCGGCACGCGCCTGCGCCTCAACGAGCTCGCGCCGCTCGCTTCGCTCGCCGCGGTCGGCCTGTTCGGCTGGGGCTTCGTCCAGATCGCCGGGCTCGTGCTCGCCGGCGACACGGAAGCCCTCGACCGGGCGCTCCTCGTCGCCATGCGCGAGGCGCACGATCCGGCCGAGCCGATCGGGCCGCCCTGGTTCGAGGAGGCGATGCGCGACGTCACCGCCCTCGGCGGCACCGCGGTCCTGACCCTCGTCACGGCGGCGGCGGTGATCTACCTCGTCCTCGCCCGCAAGAGCCACGCGGCGCTGCTGGTCCTCGTCGCCGTGGGCGGCGGGCTCCTGCTCAGCACCTTGTTGAAGATGGGGTTCGACCGGCCCCGGCCGGATCTCGTGGCGCACACCGCCCGGGTCTACACGGCGAGCTTTCCGAGCGGGCATTCCATGCTGTCCGCCGTCGTCTACCTGACCCTCGGGGGCCTGCTGGCGCGGGTCCACCCGCGCCGGCGCATCAAGGCGTTCCTGCTCGGGCTGGCGGTGCTCCTGACCATGGCGGTCGGGGCGAGCCGGGTCTATCTCGGCGTGCACTGGCCGAGCGACGTCCTCGCCGGCTGGTGCGGCGGGGCGGCCTGGGCGGCCCTGTGCTGGTTCATCGCCCTCCAGCTCCAGCGCGCCGGCCAGGTCGAGAACGACGGCACGGTCGCGCGCACCGGCTAGGCTAGACCTCTCCCGACGCGAAGCGGCGGGCGCCGAACGGGCGCGGCGCGGGGGCGGCCGCCTCCTCGCCGGTGAGGTCCCGTCGCTTCTCGGCGACCGCGGCGCGGGCGGAATCGATGGCGAGGATCAGCGCCCCCATGGTGCGGGTACCGGTGGCCCGCCGGCGGGCATGGCGCACGGCGAGGCTCACGAGGCGGTCGATCTCCAGGGAGAGGGCGTCGAGCTCGGAGGCGTTCGTCGCCCTGCGCGCCTCTTCGAGGATGCGCAGGAGCCGGTCGAGCAGGCTGTCGACGAGCTCGCGCCGGCGCCGGGCAAAGAGCTGGGCGAGCCAGGCGAGGCCGGACCCGACCGAGCCGGCGCTGAGCACCGCGAGCCAGACCCAGTCCCCGTGCCGCTCCATGAAGGTGAGCTGCTCGCGGTTGAAATAGTCCACCGCGCCCGGGTGGATCGGCAGGGTGGCGCTGGTCGCGAGGTCGGTGTTCGGCGCCTTCATCAGGTTCGCCGAGGGCGCGTCGGCGGCGAGGCGCGAGCGCATCTGGAACAGGTACTGGGCGAAGGAGCCGACCACGTTGCGGCCGAGCTCGGAGCGGGCCATCAGACGGTAGCTCGCGCCGACGGTCTTGGCCTCCTCGTCGGGCTGCTTCGGCCGGCCGCCGAGGGCGCCCGCCGGCAGGGTGATCGGCGTCACCGCGGGGAAGCGCTCGGCGAGGGCGTCCGCCTCCGAGACCGGGACCACGGTGATCTTGCGGTCGGCGGTCCGCTCGACCGCCCGGACGAGCGCGGTCGCCGCGGCGCTCGTCGGCGCGGCGACGGCGGCGATCGCGTCGATCCGCTTGTCCTTGAGCGCCGCCTCGACCGCCTCGAGGGCGATCGGGACGAGGGTCACCTCCGGCGGGGCGAGATCGTAATGGCCGAGCACCTTGGCGACGAAGTCGGTGTCCGCCTCGTGCAGGGTCACGACGCCGAGGCGCTTCTTGCCGAGGTCGGCGACCTCGGTGATCTTCGCGGTGGTCGGCGCCACGATGATGGCGGCCTCCTCCCGCAGGATGGCCACGGTCAGGCCGTTCACCGGCAGGTACACGTCCGGCCGCACCACCGCCACGTCGACCCGGCCCCCTTCGAGGGCGCGGGCGCTGTCGCCAAGGGTGTCGAAGGGAATGATCTCGAGGCGCAGATCCTTGCGCTCCGTCCGCAGGCTGTTGGCATAGGCCCGCAGGAGCCGCGCCTCCTCGCCGGCGGGGGGCGCGACCGCCACCCGCACCAGCGCCGGCTGGGAGAAGTAGAAGAACACGCCGAGGGCGAGCGCGAGCGCAAGGGCCAGCGCGGCGAGCAGCCACTCCCGCCTCATCAGGAACCGCAGGCTCATCGACGCGTACGCTCCGTCGCTTCTTCAACCCGCGACGGGACCGTTCGTTTCCGCCGACGGGGTGACAAACGCCGCCGGTCCCCTATCCTGCGCCCTCTCGATCCAACGGAGACGCTTCCATGATCCGCAAGGCGAACGCCGTCTGGCGCGGCACCGGCAAGGACGGCAAGGGCACCCTCTCGGCCGAATCCGGCACGTTCTCGAACACCCCCTACTCCGCCAAGATGCGCTTCGAGGACGAGAGGGGCACCAACCCCGAAGAGCTGATCGCCGCCGCCCATGCGGGCTGCTTCACGATGGCGCTGGCGTTTCAGCTGCAGCGGGCCGGGTTCGAGCCGACCGAGCTTTCGACCGAGGCCGCGGTGACGATCCAGAAGGGGGAGAACGGCTTCGACATCACCCGCTCCGCCCTCACGCTCACGGCGCAGGTCCCGGGCATCGACCGGGCGAAGTTCGAGGAGCTGGCCCAGGCGGCGAAAAAGGGCTGCCCGGTGTCCCGCGCCCTCAACCTCGACATCACCCTCGAGGCGACCCTGCGCTGATCAGGGCGCCGACGTCGGGCAAGAACCGCCGTCATTCCGGGGCCGAGCGCAGCGAGGAGCCCGGAACCCATGAACACGGCGTTTGCGGGATGGAACGCAGCGGCGAGGTCGCGTTTCTGCGAGTACCGCCGGTGGTCATGGGTTCCGGGCTCACCCCTTCGGGGCGCCCCGGAATGACGGAGGGGGTGCATCCCCCTCCGAGGATAACAGGGCGCGCCCACGAGAAAGGGCGCCGTCGCGCGACGGCGCCCTTCTTCGTTTCGCGCGAAAAGCCTCAGTTGGTGGCGGCGGACTTGCGGTACTGCTCGACCACCGCCTGGCCCTCGGCGCCGGCCTTCTTGAGCCAGTCGGCGGTGAGCTGCTCGCCGACCTTGCGGAAGCCGGCGGCGAGCTCGGCGCTCGGGGGCTGGACCTTCATGCCGCGGGCGGCAAGCTGGTCCGTGTACCACTTGGTCTTCTCCTGGGCGGTCTTCCAGCCGCGCTCCTCGGCCTCCTTCGACGCCTTCAGGATCGCGTCCTGGGTCGGCTTGTCGAGGCGCTCGAACGCGCCCTTGTTGACCATGATCATGTTCTTCGGCAGCCAGGCCTGCGTGTCGTAGAAGTGGGTGAGGGTCTCCCACACCTTCGAATCGTAGCCGGTCGAGCCCGACGACATGAACGAGTTGACGACGCCGGTGGCGAGCGCCTGCGGCAGCTCCGCCGCCTGGATGGTCACCGGCTGGGCGCCGACGATCTCGGCGATGCGCGAGGTGCCGAGGTTGTAGGCGCGCCAGCGCAGGCCGCGCATGTCCTCGATCGTGTTGAGGTCCTTCTTGGCGTAGATGCCCTGCGGCGGCCACGGCACGGCGAAGAGGAGCTTCAGCCCCTGCGCGTCGAGCTTCTTCTCGACCACCGGGCGCTGCGCGTCCCACAGCTTGCGGGCCTGGTCGAAGGAGGTCGCCAGGAACGGCACCACGTCGAGGCCGAAGATCGAATCCTCGTTCTCGTGCAGGGACATCAGCACCTCGCCGACCTGCGCCTGGCCGGTCTGGACGGCGCGCTTGATCTCGGGCGCCTTGAACAGCGACGCGTTCGGATGGACCGTGATGGCGAGCTTGCCGCCGGTCGCCTGCTCCACGTCCTTGGCGAACTGGACGAGGTTTTCGGTGTGGTAGTTGTCGGCCGGATAGGCGGCGGGCAGGTTCCACTTGGTCTGCGCGGCGGCCGGCAGGCTCAGCGCGATCAGGCCCGCGGCGGCAGCCGCGAGGCGGGTGATGGGCTTCATCGGTCGGTTCTCCCTGTTTGGTGGGGCGGGCTCAATCCGGGAAGGCGAGCTTCGGCAGATAGAGCGCGATGCCGGGGAAGATTGTGATGATCACGACGCCGATCACAAGCAAAAAGAAGAACGGGATCGCGGCCTTCGCCACCGTGAAGCTGTCGCGCCCGCTCATGTTCTGCAGGACGAACAGGTTGAAACCCACCGGCGGGGTGATCTGCGCCATCTCGACCAGGATGATGAGGTAGACCCCGAACCAGATCAGGTCGAAGCCGGCCTGCTTGATCATCGGCAGCACCACCACGGTGGTCAGCACGATCATCGAGATGCCGTCGATGAGGCAGCCGAGGATGATGTACATGACCGTCAGCACGGCGATGAGCACGTAAGGGGACAGCTGCAGCTGGTCGACCCAGGCGGCGAGCGCCGCCGGGATGCCGGTGAAGGCCATGGCGGCGCTGGTGAAGGCGGCGCCGGCGAGGATCAGCATGATCATGCAGGTGAGCCGCGTCGCCGCGAGCACGCTCTCGAGGAAGGTCGCCCACGACAGGGTCCCCGACCACCAGGCGAGGACGAGGGCGCCGAGCACGCCCCAGGCGGCGCATTCGGTCGCCGTCGCCCAGCCGAGCAGCAGGGCGCTGAAGATGAAGAGGATCAACAGGACCGTCGGCAGGAGCCGCGCCGATTGCCGGATCTTGAACAAAAGGGAGGTGCGCGGCTCCGCCGGCGGGGACTTGCCCGGGTTCATCAGGCTCCAGAGCATGATGTAGCCCGAGTAGAGCCCCATGATCATGAGGCCGGGCAGGAAGCCCGCCAAAAAGACCTGGATCACCGAGACGTTCGCGGCGATGGCGTACACCACCATCGGGATCGAGGGCGGGATCAGGAGCCCGAGGGTGCCGGAGCCGGCCAGCGAGCCGAGGCTCACCATGTCGTCGTAGCCGCGCTTCTTCAGCTCCGGCAGGGCGATCTTGCCGATGGTGGCGACCGTCGCGGCGGACGAGCCCGACACTGCCGCGAAGATGCCACAGCCGACCACGTTCACGTGCAGGAGCCGGCCGGGCAGCCAGTTGAGCCAGGGCGACAGGCCGCGGAACATCTGCTCCGAGAGGCGGGTGCGGAACAGGATCTCGCCCATCCAGATGAACAGCGGCAGAGCGGTCAGCGTCCAAGAGGCCGAACTCGACCACACGGTGGTGGCGAGGACCGGGCCGATCGGCACGTCGGTGACGATGATCATCGCGGCGAAGCCGACGGCGAGCAGCGCGATGCCGATCCACACCCCGCCCGCGAGCAGGCCGAGGAGGATCGCGAGCAGGATCAGCGCCGTGCCGACGAGCCCCGGGGCCATGTCAGATCCCGCTCTCGGCGGCGCGATCGACGATCTCCTGCGGCGTCGCCGGCGGCGGGCGCTCGTAGGACGGCGGCCGCCCGGACAGGACCCGCACGAGCTCGTCGAGGAAGGCGATCGCCAGGATCGCGAGCCCGAGCGAGTAGCCGAGCTGCGGGAACCACAGGGGCACCGCCACGACCCCCTGCGACATGTCGTTGAAGCGCCACGAATCGTAGGTCATGTGCAGGGCGTACCAGGCGAAATAGCCGATCACCGCCGTGCCGAAGGCAAGGCAGAGGATCTCGATCACCCGCCGCGCCGGACCCCGGATGCGGTCGACCACGAGCCCGACCCGGATCAGCTCCCCGGCCTTGAAGGTGTAGGCGAGGCCGAGGAAGGCCATCGCCGCCATCGACCAGGCGGCGAAATCGTCGCCGGCCGGGATGTAGATGCCGAGGTCGCGCCCGACCGAGAGCGACATCATCAGGAGGAAGATGAAGACGAGGAACAGCCCGGCCAGGCAGCCGGCGAGGAGATAGAGGCCGTCGAGGATGCGTCGGATCATGCGGCGGCCGGGATTGGCTGAGCTTCGCCGACCTTAAGGGGGCGCCCCGGGCCGGTGCAAGGCTCGCCGGCCCGCCGGCTTGCCAGGGGGGACGCGAGAACCTATGCCCCGCGGGCCACGCACGAGGTGCCGATGATCCGCCCCCGCCGCAGCGTCCTCTACATGCCCGGCGCCAACGCCCGGGCCCTCGAGAAGGCCCGCTCGCTCCCCGCCGACGGCATCATCGTCGATCTCGAGGACGCGGTCGCGCCGGAGGCGAAGGCGGCCGCCCGCGACCAGGTCGCCGCGGCCCTGCGCCAGGGCGGCTACGGCCCGCGCGAGGTGGTCGTGCGGGTCAACGCGCCCGATTCGCCTTGGGGCGAGGCGGACCTCGCCGCCGCCGCGCAGAGCGGCGCCGACGCGGTGCTGATCCCGAAAGTGTCGGACCCGGAGACGCTGAACAGCGTCGGCCACCGCCTGCGCAAGTTCGGAGCGCCACCCTCTCTCTCCGTCTGGGCGATGATCGAGACGCCGCTCGCCATCCTGCGCTGCGAGGAGATCGCCCGGGCGGCGAGGGACGTGGACACGCGGCTTGCCTGTTTCGTGATGGGCACCAACGACCTCGCCAAGGAGACCCGGGCCCGCCAGGTGCCGGGCCGCGCCCCCATGCTGTCCTGGCTCGCGACCGCCGTGGCGGCGGCCCGCGCCCACGACCTCGACATCCTCGACGGGGTCTACAACGCGCTCGCGGACGAGGCGGGCTTCCGGGCGGAGTGCGAGCAGGGTCGCGACTTCGGCTTCGACGGCAAGACGCTCATCCACCCGAACCAGATCGCCATCGCCAACGACGTGTTCGGGCCGACCCCGACCGAGGTGGACGAGGCGCGGCGCATCATCGCCGCCTTCGACCGGCCGGAGAACGCCGGCAAGGGCGTGATCTCGCTCGACGGCCGCATGGTCGAGCGCATGCACGCCGACATGGCGCGCCGCACGGTGGAGCTCGCGGACGCGATCGCCGGGCGGTAGCGCCTCACTCGGTGAGCGGGCGCGCCTCCTCGGGCAGCATGATCGGGATGCCGTCGCGGATCGGGTAGGCGAGCTTCGCCTGCCGGCTGACCAGCTCCTGGCGCTCGACGTCGTAGTCGAGCCGGCCCTTGGTGAGCGGACAGACCAGGATCTCGAGCAGCTTCGGGTCGATGCGGGTCGGCTCGACGGGGGTTTCGTCGGACATGGCGTTCCTCACTGCAGGGTCGGCTCGGCGTCGCCGCCGCCGCGGGCGAGTTCGATCTCGGTGATGGCGACGAGCACCTCGGCCCGGGTCTTGAGGTCGGGCGCCTCGAGCAGCGCCTGCTTCTCCCGCGGCCCGAAGGGGCTCATCATGGACAGGGCGTTGACGAGCGCCTCGTTCGGCGCTCGCTCGATGGCGCGCCAGTCGACCTTGAGGTCGTTCGCCTTGACGAAGTCGCGGAGCGTGCCGATGACCGAGGCGCGGTCGACCTCGTTCTCGCCGGCCCGGGCCAGGAAATCGGCCCCGAAATCCTCGTAGCTCACCCGGCAGCGCCGGTAGGGGGTCGCGGTCGCGAGCTCCTCGTCGACGCGGAAGCGGGAGATGCCGGTGAGCGAGATCAGGTAGCGCCCGTCGCCGGTCTCGGCGAACTGCGTGATCCGGCCGGCGCAGCCGACGTCGTAGAGCTTCGGCGCGGCCTCGGTGCCGCCCCCTTCCGGGTCCGGCTGGATCATGCCGACGACGCGCTCGCCCTTGAGGGCGTCGTCGATCATGGCGAGGTAGCGCGGCTCGAAGATGTTGAGCGGCATCTGCCCGCTCGGCAGCAGCAGCGCGCAGGAGAGCGGAAATACCGGAACCGTGCCGGGCAGATCGGCGGCGTCCGCGTATGTCCTGTTGCCGGCCTGGACGGCCATGCGCTTCGCCTTTG
>DATLFZ010000468.1:0-5438 GCA_035540795.1 Beijerinckiaceae bacterium
GCCGTGGACGAAGATCCGGTGCCGGTCGACATGCACGAGGGGCAGGCCCGCCATCCAGTCGAGATGCGCCTGCGGCACGACGCCGAGGTCGGGCGCCTCGCCCCAGCGCTGGCCGTAGGAGACGAGGGTGGCGCCGCCGCCGTTGCGCAGCCACCAGGCGGGATCGAGGGGCTCCCGGCAGGTGCGCAGCATCATGTCCTCGTGGTTGCCGCGCAGGGCGATCAGGCGCCAGCCCGCCGGCAGCTCCGGCCGCATCACCCGCTCGACGACGCGGCGGCTGTCCGGCCCCCGGTCGACGTAGTCGCCCAGGGTGACGACGAGCCCGGGGGCGCCGGGGCGGCCGACGATCCGGTCGAGGGCGGCGCACAGGAGGTCGTGACGGCCGTGCAGGTCCGGGATGGCGTAGGTGGCCACGTCGCGCGCTCCTCGCGGCCGAGGCCGCCCGGGCCCCAGATAGGAGCCCGGGTCGCGCCTTGCAGGATGCGGGCCGCCTACGGCGGCACCAGCGTCACGTCCCGGTCGGCGAAGCTGACCCAGACCGGGGTGCCCGGGTCGAGGGGCCGCTTGTCCTGGCGGTCGACCACGAAGATGTCCCCGAGGGGGCACTCGACCGTGTATTCCACGTGCTTGCCGAGATACGAGGCCTTGGCGATCCGTCCGGCGGTGGACGGCCGCTCCGGCCGCTGGCGGTGGAGCAGGACCGCGTCCGGGCGCACGGCGAGCTTCACCGGGCCGAGGGTGGCGCCCCGCCGGGGCAGCTCGATCTCGAGGCCCTTCAGACGGGTCAGGGCGAGGGCCCCGCGCTCCTCCACCACTTCGGCGTCGAGGAGGTTGGCGTCGCCGATGAAGTCGGCCACGAACAGGCTCGCCGGCTCCTCGTAGAGCTCGCGCGGGGTGCCCGACTGGGCGATGCGCGCGTTCGACATGACGATGATCCGGTCGGAGACGGCGAGCGCCTCCTCCTGGTCGTGGGTGACGTAGGCCACGGTCAGCGCGAGCTTCTGCTGCAGCTCGCGGATGTCCTCGCGCACCCGCCGGCGCAGCTTGGCGTCGAGGTTCGACAGGGGCTCGTCGAACAGGAGCACCTTCGGCTCGAGCACGAGCGCTCGCGCGACCGCCACCCGCTGCTGCTGCCCGCCGGACAGCTCGGAGGGGGCGCGCTTCTCGAGCCCCTCCAGGCCGACGAGGGCGAGCTTCGAGAGAGCGAGCTCGCGGGCCTCCTTCTTCGGCATGCCCTGCACGATCGGCCCGTAGGCGACGTTCTCGAGGACGCTCATGTGCGGGAACAGGGCGTAGGACTGAAAGACCATGCTCACGTCGCGGTCGGAGGCGGCGACGGTGGTGACGTCCTCGCCCCCGATCAGCACCCGCCCTTCGCTCGCGATCTCGAGCCCGGCGATGAGGCGGAGCGTCGTCGTCTTGCCGCAGCCGGAGGGGCCGAGCAGCGTCACGAGCTCGCCCGGCGCGATGGTGAAGGAGACCGCATCGACCGCGGTCACCGTGCCGTAGCGCTTGGTGACGCCGCGGAACTCGACCGACCCGGCCCCGGATTTCTGGCTGAGGTTCTTCACGTCATTTCGGCAGGCTGCCGACCTCCTTCTCCCAGCGGTCGACGAGGCGCTTGCGCTCGGCGCTCTGGCCGTACTTGGCGAAATCGTAGTCGACGAGCTTGATCGCCTCGAGGCGGGGCGCCTGCGGCGGCGCGCTCGCGCCCTTGTTGGACGGGACCTGGAAGGACTTCCCGTCCTTGGCGAGGTTCTGCGCCTCGGCGGTGAGCGACCAGTCGTACCAGGCCTTGGCCGCCTCCGGGTTGCGCGCGCCCTTGATCAGCGACATCGAGCCGATCTCGTAGCCGGTGCCCTCGCAGGGCGCGACGATCCTGAGCGGGAAGCCCGCCGCCGCCTCGGCGACCGCGTCGTGCAGGAACACGATGCCGATCGTGGTCTCGCCGCGGGCGGCGTTGCGCACCGGCGCCGGGCCCGAGCGGGTGTACTGGTTGATGTTGCGGTGGAGGCCTTTCAGATAGTCGAAGGCCTTGTCCTCGCCCATCAGCTGAACCAGCGTGGCGAGCGCCGTGTAGGCGGTGCCCGACGAGGACGGGTTCGACATCTGGACCTCGTCGCGGTACTCGGGCCTGGCGAGATCGGCCCAGCATTTCGGCTCCGGCAGCTTCTTCTGCGCCAGGAGCTCGTGGTTGTAGGCGATGCCGAGCACGCCCGCGTAGATGCCGACCGTGTGGCCGTTCGACTGCTCCCATTGCTTGACCGCCCAAGGGTGCAGCTCGGAAAGGTGCGGCGACTTGTAGGGGACGGTCAGCCCCGCTTCCGCGGCGGCGAGGTGCGGGTCGCCGGTGCCGCCCCACCACACGTCGGCGCGGGGATTGGCCGCCTCGGCCCGGATCTGGGCGATCGTCTCGCCGGACCCCTTCACGTTCAGCGTGACCTTGATCCCGGTCTTGCGGGTGAAGGCCTGGGAGGCGAGCGTGCACCACTCGTTGAGCACGCTGCAATAGACCGTCACCTCCTGCGTCTGCGCGTGCGCCGGAGCGCCGAGCGCCAGCGCCAGCGCGGTTCCGATGCCCAAGATTGCCCGCATGGTCCCCTCCCTTGTCAGCCCGCCTGCACGACGGGCGCCGGCGGCGGCGTCGCCACCGCGGCCCGCCGGCCGAGGCGCCGTTCCCCGACCGCCACCTGGATGCCGAGGATCGCGATCAGCATGACCACGATCAGCACCGACGAATAGGCGATGGCGAGGCCGAACTCGCCCGCCTCGACCCGGCCGACGATGTAGGTCGTCGCCATGTTCCACTCGGCCGAGACGAGGAAGATCACCGCGCTCACCGCCGTCATGGCGCGCACGAAGCTGTAGACCAGCGAGGCGACGATGGCGGGCCGCAGGAGCGGCAGGATCACCCGCCGCACGGTGGCGAAGGAGCGGGCGCCGAGCGTGAGCGAGGCCTCATCGAGGCTCTTGTCGATCTGGCTCATGGTGGCGATGCCGGAGCGCACGGCCACCGGCATGTTCCGGAACACGAAGCAGATCACCAGGATGATGCCGGTGCCGGTGAGCTCGATCGGCGGCACGTTGAAGGCGAGGATGTAGCTCACCCCCACCACCGTGCCGGGGATGGCGAAGCTCAGCATCGTGCCGAACTCGAAGCCGCGCCGGCCGGCGAATTGCTGCCGGGTGAGGAGGTAGGCGGTGGCGAGCCCGACCGCCGCCGTGAGCGGCGCCGCCATCAGCGCCACCTTGATGGTCGCGAAGAACGAGTTCCAGGCCGAGCCGGCGAAGTAGAGCCCGAAATCGGTCCACTCGATCCGGAAGCCCGTGAGGAAGTGCTCCAGCGTCGGCGTGTAGTCCCGGCCCATGGAGCGCACGAAGCCGCCGACGAGGATGATGGCGTAGACGACGAAGGTGAACACCGCCCACGGGATCGCCGTGGCGTAGCACAGGAAGGCGACGCGCCGGGGCAGCGGCAGGGGAAGGCCGGAATCCCCCTTGCCGGTCACCGTCGTATAGACCTTCTTGCCGAGCCAAGCGTACTGCACCCAGAAGGCGGCGAGCGTGAAGCCGAGCAGGATGATCGACAGGACCGCCGCCCGGCCCTGGTCGTGCGCCGCCCCGACCACGGCGAAGAAGATCTTGGTCGAAAGCACCTCGAAATTGCCGCCGAGCACGAGCGGGTTGCCGAAATCGGCCATGCTCTCGACGAAGCCGAGCAGGAAGGAATTGGCGAGCCCCGGCCGCAGGAGCGGCCAGGTCACGGTCCAGAAGGTCACCCAACGCCGGGCCCTGAGAGTCTGCGCCGCCTCCTCGAGCGCCGGGCTGATCCCCTGCACGACCCCGATCAGGACCAAAAAGGAGATCGGCGTGAAGGCGAGGAGCTGGGCGATCAGCACCCCCCACAGCCCGTAGATCCAGCGGGTGCGGGGGATCTCGAACCATTCCCACAGGAAGGTCGAGACCGCCCCGGCGCGGCCGAACAGGAGGATCAGCGCGAGCCCGATCACGAAGGGCGGCGTGATGATCGGCAGCACGGTGAGGAGCCGCAGAGGGCCCTTGAAGCGGAAGCCGGTCCGGGTGGCGATGAGGGCGAAGGCGAGCCCCAGCGCCGTCGTCCCGACGCCGACGAGGACGGCGAGGAAGAGCGTGTTCCAGGCGACGCCGCAGCGCAGGGTCGAGGTCAGGCAGTCGAGGCCCCAGATCGAGCCGTCGAAGAACTTCTCGACGAACAGCGCCGGGGCGAAGTTGCCGGCATTGTCCTCGAACGCGCTCGCGAGGATGGTGAGGATCGGGTAGAACACGAACAGCCCGATCAGGGCCGCGATGGTCCCGATCGCCGAGACGACGAAGCTGTCGCCCCGGCACCAGCCGCGGGCGGCGAAGCCCTGGCACATCAGCATCAGGAACGCGAGGGCGGTCACCGCCGCGCCGATGCCCATGCCGCGCTGGCTCGGGCCGGGCTCGCCGAACAGCGCCGCGAGCCAGCGCGCCGACCAGCCCCGGTGGCCGATGGCGAAGCCCTGGAGCGCCATCAGGACGAGGCCGAGGGCGGCGGCGAGGACGAGGGCGCGGCCGACCTCCTCCCGGTCGCCGCCGCGCAGCACCGTCCAGGTCGAAAGGCCGAGGGGGACGAGCAGCGGCAACAGCCACCAGGCGCCGCCGAAGGCGTGGACGAGGGCGGGCCCGGCGGGGCCGGCCGGATCGAGGAGCGCGCCGACGAAGTTCGCCCCGCCCCGGACCATGTACCAGGGCAGGACCAGGAAACCCGCCCAGGCGAGGACGAGCCAGATCCGGGTGAGGCGGCTCACGGGGCGCTCCGGGCGGGCGGATGTGCCCGGGCGGGCCGCGGACGCGGCGCCGCCCGGGACGAGAGGCCTATTTCGGGATCGACTTCACCTCGCGATCCCACTTGGACAGGAGCCGCTTGCGCTCCTCCGACGAGCCGTACTTGGCGAAGTCGAAGTTGATGAGCTTCACGTCCTCGAGCTTGGGCGCCTGCGGCGGCACCGGCGCGTTCTTGTTCGACGGCACCTGGAAGGACTTCGCCTGCGCGCCGATCGCCTGCGCCTGCGGGCCCAGCGCCCAGTCGTACCATTTCTGCGCGTTCTCGAGGTTGCGGGCGCCCTTGATGATCGACATCGAGCCGATCTCGTAGCCGGTGCCCTCGCAGGGCGCGACGACCTTGATCGGCGCGCCGTCGACGACCATCGTGACGAGGTCGTGCATGAAGGTGATGCCGACCGTGGTCTCGCCGAGCGCCGCCGCCTTGGCCGGCGCCGCGCCGGACTTGGTGTACTGGTTGATGTTGCGGTGCAGGGCCTTGAGGTAGTCGAAGCCCTTGTCCTCGCCCATCAGCTGGACCATCGTCGCGAGCAGGGTGTAGGCGGTCCCCGACGAGTTCGGGTCGGCGACCTGGACCTCGTCCTTCAGCTTCG
>DATLFZ010000469.1:0-2154 GCA_035540795.1 Beijerinckiaceae bacterium
GGCCCGGGCCTGCGCGTAGCGCTCGCGGGCGAAGGCCGCCCATTGCTGTTCGAGCTCGGCCTGGCGGGCGCCCTTCTCCTTGCCGCCGGTGAAGGCGGCCGCCGTCTGCGGCGAAGCCGCCTCGGCCTCGCTGATCGGCATGGCGGCGACGAGGTCGCGGGCCTCCTTCACCAGGGCTCGACCCTGCGGGTTGTCCTTCTTGGCGAGCGCCGCCTCGGCCTCGTGGATCGCCTTGGTCGCGCCCTTGAGCGCCTCGAGCTGGAAGCTGATGAGCTGGTCGAACAGGGTGTCGACCGCGGCGGTGCGCTTCTCCGACACCTCCACGTCGAACTTCACCCGCGCGCCCAGCGTCGGGTCCTTGAACGGGTTCGGGTAGTCCGGCGGCGCCTTCTCGTAGACGGCCGGGTTGATCGGCAGGCGCCGGATCGAGGGCTCGAGCAGCACCTCCTGGCCTTGCGGCGACAGGAGGAACTCGACGAAGGCCTGCGCCGCGGCGGTGTTCGGCGCGTTGGCGACGATGCCGACGTTCGCGGGCACGATCGTGGTCACCGTGGGGTAGACGAACTTCACCGGGAACCCGGAGGCCTGCGAGGAGAAGGCGAAGAAGTCGATGACGATGCCGTAGCCGACCTGGCCCGAATTGACCGCGTCCGGCACGCCGAAGGAGCGCTCCATCACCTGGCGGAAATTGCCGGCCATCTCCTTGATGGTGCGCCAGCCCTGGTCCCAGCCCTCGCCCTGGAGGATCGTCTCGATGGTGAGGTGCGTGGTGCCGGAGCGGGACGGCGCCGCGATCGCCACGTGGTCGAAATAGACGGGCTTGGCCAGATCCGACCATTCCTTCGGGTCGGGCAGGCGGTTCGCCTTGGCGTAGCGCTCGTTCCACATGATGCCGTAGCCCGAGGCGGCGAAGCCGAAATAGTAGCCCTCGGGGTTGTTGATCGGGAAGGCGCCGACCTTCTCCGGGATGCCGGTGGCCTTCGGCTTGTACTGCTGCAGCAGGCCCTTGGACTTGAGCACCTCGAAGGCGTCCGGGGCGGAGGCCCAGAAGAGGTCGGTCTGGTTGTTGGCCCGGGTCTCCTCGAGGAATTTCACGCCCGCATTGGTGTTGCGGTTCTGGACGTCGAGCGTCACCCCCGGGGTCGCCTTCTCGAAGGCGCGCTTGATCGGGTCGGTCACGTCCTTGGAGAACGAGGTCACGACCGTGACCTTGCCGGACGGGGCCTGGGCGAAGGCGGGCCCGGTCGCCACGAGGGCGAGGACCGCCAGGGCGGCGCGCAACATCGGTTTCCTCCTGTTTTCGTTCGGGCGCCCGGCGGCGCCGGCCCGGAGGATAGCGGGGCCGTGGCGGCGGGTCACCGTCTTTGTGGCGGCGCCCTAGAGGAGCACGACCGAGTCGGTCCGATCGGACCAGCGGGCGAACCGGACCGCCACCGTGACGGCGGTCACGGCGAGAAGCGCGAGGAGGCCGATGTCGGTCCACGAAAGGGATCGGCCGCGAAAGATCAGATCACGAAGTCGGCGCACGTTCTGTCCCCCCGGCGTGCTTGTGTCCTTTTTGCCGGACAGATGTTCACGGTCGTTTTTCACAGCCGCGCCGCGGGCGTCCGGAATCGGGACAGGTTCAGGGCGGGCGCTCGCGCCACAGCCAGGCGGCGCCGCGCACGCCCGAGGCCGCCCCGTGGCGGCTCTTCAGGATCGGTGTCGAAAAAACGTCGGAGAACACGAACGGCGCCATGGCGCCGGGCAGGTCGGCATAGAGCTCGTCCACCTCGGAGAGGCCGCCGCCGAGCACGATCACGTCCGGATCCAGGATGTTGACCGCGTGGGCGAGGCCGCGCGCGAGGCGGTCGCGGTAGATGGCATAGGTGCGCCGGGCCTCCGCGTCGCCGGCGCGCATGGCGGCGACGATCGCCTCCGCCTTGAGATCCTGGCCGGTGCGGCGGCGGTGCTCGGCCGCGAGGCCGGTGCCGGAGACGAAGGTCTCGAGGCAGCCGTGCCGGCCGCAATAGCAGGCGGGGCCGGGCCGCTCGTCGTCGCGAGGCCACGGCAGGGGATTGTGGCCCCATTCGCCGGCGATGCGGTGGCGGCCCGCGAGGGGCACGCCGTCGACGGCGATGCCCGAGCCCGCCCCGGTGCCGAGGATGACCGCCC
>DATLFZ010000470.1:0-8529 GCA_035540795.1 Beijerinckiaceae bacterium
GGTGGCGCCCCTACTTGTTCACCGGGGACTGCAGGTCGAGGAGCAGGGCGACGAGGTGCTTGATCTGGTCGGGGGTGAGGACCTTGTTGTGCCCGAAACGCGGCATCAGGGAGCACGGGAAGGTGGCGTGCGGGTTGTAGATCTTGTCGTAGACGGCCTTGGCGTCGTCCGGCCCCTGGCGCGCCTTGCCGTAGCCCAGGAGGCTCGGGCCGACGGTGCCGTAGCTGACCTCCTGCGGCGTCAGCTGGTGGCAGGCGTAGCAGTTGCCGCCGATCTCGCGCCGCTGCGGATAGTCGGTGAAGCGCAGGCCGTAGCCCGATTGCGCCAGCGCCTCGCCCTTCTTCCACTCGCCCATCAGCTGGCCGTCGGGCGGGTACTGGATGGTGGCGCGCTCGCGCTTCTGGATCTCCTCGAACAGGGCGCCGGTCGGGGCGTTCTCGTTCGCCGTGCAGACCTTCATGGTCTCGTCCTGGACGAGGCGCTGCTTCCAGTCGGCGTCGGCGCCCGGGAAGGCGGAACGGATCGCCTCCTCGACCCGGGCCGGGTCGACCTTGTCGGCGGCGAGCGCCGGGCCGGCGAGGGCGGCGGCGAGGAGGACGGTGACGATGCGCATGGAATCCTCCCTCACCGCTTCATGCCCGGGGCGCCGACTTCGCCCCCCTCGGCCTTGCCGACCAGGTAGGCGGTGAGCGCGACGCTCGCGTCCGAGCCGAGCTCGAGTTCGGGCATGCGCATCTGCCAGTAGCAGTCGTAGAGCCGGTGCTGCATGGTCATGACGTGGGTCGAGGAGACCCGGTAGGCGGGCCATTCCCCGATCACCTTCTGCGCCTCGGCCGGGTCGGCGAGATACGGCAGTCCCTGCAGGCGGATGCGCTTGCCGGGCTCGGCGTGGCAGGTCGAGCAGGAGAAGTCGAACGGGCCGGAGCGGCGCACGAACAGCGCCTCCCCGAGCGCCACCGCCTCCTTCTCCTTCGGATGGGCCGCCGGGGCCGAAAACTTCATGCCGCTCGACTTGCTCGCCACGAAGGTGGCGACGGCGCCGAGGTCCTTGACCGGCTGGCCGCCGCCCGGATGCGGGCGCTTGACGAGGTCGGCCCGGTTGAAGCCCTGCAGGGTCTCCATGCACCACAGGAGCCGCGTCTCGAGGTCCATCACCCGCCCGGCATCGGCGAAGAACCGCGGCAGTTCGGCGAAGGCGCCGTCGACCACGCCCGGCCCCTTGCCGAGGTCGCACTGCTCGAGGGTGGCGTTCTTGGGGCCGCGGGCGGTGGTCCACAGGGCCTCGCCCCGGTCCGCGTCGAGGAAGGCCGGGTTGCTCCAGGGATCCTCCCGGAGCATCTGCCGGTAGCGTTCGAGGCCGCGCTCGGTCTCCGCGTCCTGCGCGGCGGCGAAGTCGCCGCGGGCGAGGCCGAAGACGGCGCCGGCGGCGAGGGAGAGGGCGGCGAATCGTTTCAGGCTCGGGCGCACGCGATCCTCCCTCTTTGGGGGCCACGGCCCCGCTCGTTGCGCTCACCATACATGCGAGAAGCGCAATGTGAAGCGCCGCCCGGGGCGGGCGGGGAAAAGCAGTTGCGAGGCTGCGGGGCATCGGGTACAGACTTGCAAAAAGCGGAATATGTTTGCGGAGCGAGCCGCAACGGGACCGGAGGAAGCCGTGCGGCCCAGGCGCGATCGCGCCTTCGGGCACGGGCGACTCGCCGTCCGTCGCGGATCGGAACAGGGAGACGAGCCCATGACCTTCAACGTGAGCCGGCGGCAGGCTTTCGCGCTCGGTGCCGGCGCGGTCGCCGTCGCGGCCGGATGGTCGGCCCCGGCGCGGGCGGCCAAGAACGATGCCGAGGAGCTGATCAAGAAGTTTTCCGGCGGCAAGGAGCCGGTGCTCGGGCGCGTCAAGCTCGACATGCCGGAGATCGCCGAGAACGGCAACACGGTGCCGATGACCGTCTCGGTCGAGAGCCCGATGAGCGCCAACGACTACGTCTCCGAGGTGCTGGTGGTGGCCGACGCCAACCCGCGCGCCGGGATCGTCACCTTCCGCTTCACGCCGTCGAGCGGCGTCGCGGAGGCGAACACCCGCATCCGCCTCATCGAGACCCAGAACGTGATCGCGGTGGCCAAGATGAACGACGGCTCGGTCTACCGGACCGAGAAGGAGGTCAAGGTCACCATCGGCGGCTGCGGCGGCTGACGCCCCTGCCCTTCAACGGAGCACGCACCATGTCGCAACCCCGTCCCCGCATCCGCCTCGACAAGAAGGACGCCAAGAAGGGCGACCTCATCGAGGTGAAGACGCTGGTGTCGCACGTGATGGAATCGGGCCAGCGCCGCGACGGCGCCGGCAACGTCGTCCCGCGCAAGATCATCAACAAGTTCATGGTCGAGCTGAACGGCAAGCCGATCTTCACCGCCGACATCGAGCCGGCGGTCTCGGCGAATCCGTACATGCAGTTCAAGTTCAAGGCCGAGGAATCCGGCACGCTCAAGTTCACCTGGGTGGACGACGACGGCTCGAAGATCACGGCCGAGGAGAAGATCACCGTCTCCTGACCGGCACGGCCGGTCGCGGACCGGCGCAGCCGGCTTCGGACCGGCACCGCCGGTCGCGCCTCGCCCCGAGGCGACACGACCCGCGGCGGGCGCGCCGCGGGAGCGGGCGTTCGCGCCGACGTGACGAGGACCGCATGACCTCACGACGGGAGTTCCTGCAGATCGCCGCCGCCACGGCGGCGATCGTGCCCGGCGGCTGGAGCCGCGCCTTCGCCCAGCAGCGGCTCACGCAAGACGAACTCCTCGCCTTCGAGCCCCTCGGCAACGTCACCCTCGTCCACCTGACCGACATCCACGCGCAACTCGTCCCGATCTATTTCCGGGAGCCGTCGATCAATCTCGGCGTCGGCGAGGCGAAGGGCCTGCCGCCGCACGTGAGCGGCGAGGCCTTCCTCGACCTCTACCGAATCGAGCGCGGCTCCCCGCGCGCTTATGCCCTGACGCCGGTCGACTTCGCGGCCCTCGCCCGCAGCTACGGCCGCATGGGCGGGCTCGACCGCATCGCGACGGTGGTGAAGGCGATCAGGGCCGAGCGCGGCGACAGGGTCGCGTTCCTCGACGGCGGCGACACCTGGCAGAACAGCTACACGTCCCTCGTCACCAAGGGCCAGGACATGGTCGACGCCATGGCCCTCCTGAAGCCCGACGCCATGGTCGGGCACTGGGAGTTCACCCTCGGCGAGGAGCGGGTCAAGGAGATCGTCGAGGGCCTCGGCTTCCCCTTCCTCGGCCAGAATATCCGCGACACCGAGTGGAACGAGCCGGCCTTCGAGGCGATGACCACGATCGAGCGCGGCGGGGTGCGCATCGCCGTCATCGGCCAGGCCTTCCCCTACACGCCCATCGCCAATCCGCGCTGGATGATGCCCTCCTGGTCCTTCGGCATCCGCGAGGAGGACGTGCGCCGCAACGTCGAGGCGGCGCGCGCGGACGGTGCCGACCTCGTGATCCTGCTCTCCCACAACGGCTTCGACGTCGACCGCAAGCTCGCCGCCCGCGTGCCCGGCATCGACGTCATCCTCACCGGCCATACCCACGACGCCCTGCCCGACGTTGTGCGCGTCGGCCGCACGCTCCTCGTCGCCTCCGGCAGCCACGGCAAGTTCGTCTCCCGCCTCGACCTCGACGTGCGCGACGGCGAGGTGAAGGGCCACCGCTACCGGCTCATCCCGATCTTCTCCGACGTGATCGCCCCCGACCCGGAGATGGCGGCGCAGGTCGAAGCGATCCGGGCGCCGCACGCGGCGATGCTGCGCGAGCCCCTCGCCCGCACGGAGGGCCTCCTCTACCGGCGCGGCAACTTCAACGGCACCCTCGACGACCTCATCTGCGAGGCGATGCTGTCGGAGCGCGACGCGGAGATCGCCCTGTCGCCCGGCTTCCGCTGGGGCAACTCCCTCGTTCCCGGCCAGGAGATCACCCGCGAGGACGTCTACAACGCCACCGCGATCACCTACCCGGCGACCTACCGGATGACGATGACCGGCGCGCGGCTGAAGGAGATCCTCGAGGACGTGGCCGACAACCTGTTCAACCCGGATCCCTACTACCAGCAGGGCGGCGACATGGTCCGCGTCGGCGGCCTCGCCTACACGATCGACGTCGGCCGCCCCATGGGCGGGCGCATCTCCGACCTGCGCCTCGTCAACTCGGGCGCGCCCCTCGAGGCGGGCAAGGAGTACGTGGTCACCGGCTGGGCGAGCGTGAACGAGAACACGGAAGGCCCGCCGATCTGGGACGTGGTCGCGAGCCACCTTCAGAAGAAGAAGATCGTGGCCCCGCGCGAGGCCGCCCACGTGCGCGTCGTCGGGGCCTGAGGAGGACGCCATGAGCCAGGACGGAACCTCGCGCCGGGCACTGCTGCGGGGAAGCCTCGCCGCCGGCGCGGCCGCCTTCGGCGGCGGGGCGGTCGCCGGCGAGGGCAACCCGGCGAACCAGCCCCCCAACGTGCCGGACTGGTCGCGCTATCTCGGCGACGGCGTCGCGGTGCGCGCCTACGGCAAGCCGTCGAAGCACGAGGCCCACGTCATCCGGCGCGATGTGGAATGGCTCACCGCCTCGCGGGAGAGCTCGGTCAGCTTCACGCCCCTGCATGCGCTCGACGGCGTCATCACCCCGAACGGCCTGTGCTTCGAGCGCCACCACGCCGGCATCGCCGAGGTGGATCCCGCCGACTACCGGCTGATCCTGCACGGCCTCGTCGACAAGCCCCTCATGTTCACCCTCGCCGACCTGAAGCGGTTCCCGCGGGTGAACCGGGCCTATTTCTGCGAATGCGCCGCCAATTCCGGCATGGAATGGCGCGGCGCGCAGCTCAACGGCTGCCAGTACACGCACGGCATGGTCCATTGCGTGATGTACACCGGCGTGCCGCTGAGGGTGCTGCTCGAGGAGGCGGGGCTCAAGCCGAACGCCCGCTGGCTCCTCCTCGAAGGCGCGGACGCGGCCGCCATGACCCGCTCCCTGCCCCTGCAGAAGGCCCTCGACGACGCCCTCGTCGCCTACCGCATGAACGGCGAGATGCTGCGGCCCGAGAACGGTTACCCGGTCCGCATCGTCCTGCCCGGCTGGGAGGCGAACATGTGGATCAAGTGGCTGCGCCGGATCGAGGTCGGCGACGAGCCCTGGCACCACCGGGAGGAAACCTCGAAGTACACCGACCTCCTCGAGAACGGCACCGCCCGGCGCTTCACCTACGTCATGGACGCCAAGTCCGTCATCACCGACCCGAGCCCGCAGGCGCCGCTGAACCACAAGAAGGGTTTCACGGTCCTGTCCGGCCTCGCCTGGTCGGGCCGGGGCAAGATCCGGCGGGTCGACGTGTCCCTCGACGGCGGCCGCAACTGGCGCGAGGCGCGCCTCGACGGGCCGGTCTGGGACAAGGCCCTGACCCGCTTCTACTACGAATTCGACTGGGACGGGCGCGAGCTGCTGCTGCAATCCCGCGCCATGGACGAGACCGGCTACGTCCAGCCGACCAAGGCGGAGTTGCGCAAGGTCCGCGGCGTCAACTCGATCTACCACAACAACGGCATCCAGACCTGGCAGGTGCATCCGAACGGGGAGGTCGAGAATGTCGAGGTGGCCTAGCATCCTCGCCCTCGCCGGGGCCGGGTTCCTGGCCGCGGGCCTTTCCCTCGCGCAGGCGCCGTCGGGCGAGCCGCGCAAGCACGGCATCGGCCGGGAGGCGAGCGCGGAGGAGATCGCCGGCTGGGACATCGACGTGCGCCCGGACGGCCAGGGCCTGCCGGTCGGCCGCGGCACCGTCAAACAGGGCGAGGAGATCTACATCGCCCAGTGCGCCGCCTGCCACGGGGAGTTCGGCGAGAGCGCCGGGCGCTGGCCCATCCTGTCGGGCGGGGCCGGCACGCTGGCGAGCCACGACCCGATCAAGTCGATCGGCTCCTACTGGCCCTACGCCTCGACCCTGTTCGACTACACCCGCCGGGCCATGCCCTTCGGCAACGCCCAGTCGCTTTCCCCGGACGAGCTCTACGCGGTCGTCGCCTACGTGCTGTACCTCAACGATGTCATCCGGGACGAAGATTTCGAGCTCTCGAACGAGAATTTCTCCTCCATCAAGCTCCCGAACCAGCCGAATTTCGTCGACGACGACCGGGAGGTCTCCGAGAAGCACTTTTGGCGCGAGCCGTGCATGCGCGACTGCGCGCCGGGCGAGCCCCGCATCGTCGGCCGCGCCCGCGCCATCGACGTGACCCCGGAACAGGGCAAGGGACCGAAGGTGGAGTGAGGCCCCCTTCGCCTCACATGTCCAGCTTGTCCCGGATCGCCTCGATCCCGTCTTTGGCGCAGGCATCGTCCTCGGCCCCGCCCGGCGCCCCCGACACTCCGACCGCCCCGACGAGGGAGCCCGCCGCCTCGACCACGATGCCGCCGCCGAGGACGACCGCGTTCGGCAGGTCGCGCAGGCCCGCCTGCGGCTGGCCGGGCGCGGTGATCGGCAAGAGGTCCGTGGTGTTGGTGCGGAAAGTCACCGCCGTCCAGGCCTTGCCGGTGGCGGTCGGCGGCGTGTGCGGTCCGGCGAAGCGGTCGCGCAGCATCACGAGCGGGTTGCCGCTGCGATCGACCACGGAGACCGCCACCTGGTAGCCGCGACCGCGGCAGCTCTCGAGCGCCGCCCGGGCGAGTTCGAGCGCCGCATCGGGCGACAGCGTCCGCAGCGTCACGAGTGCCTCCTGCGCGGCGGCGCCGGTCGCGAGCAGCGCGCCGAGCGCCGCCATGGGGATCGTCCTCATCCGCTTCTCCCTCGTTGGTCCGCAGGCGCGCCGTGCTCGCGCACGAGCCGCTCGAGCCGCGCCCAGAAGAAATCCTCGCCCGGATAGCCCTCGATCCGCGCCCGTTCCCGGGTGCCCTCGACGAGGACGAAGGTCGGCGTGAACACCACCGGCCGCGCGAGCGCGATCCCGTGCGCGTCCCGGTCGAGGTCGACCATGCGGATGGGTGCGGCGCGGCCGAACTCGGTCTTGCCGTAGATCGGGCCGATGGCCCGGTCCCATTGCAGGCACCAGGGGCAGCCGGCGCGCCGGAACATGACGAGCTCGAGCGCCTGCGCCGGCAGCGCGAGCGCCGCCGCCACCGCGGTCGCCAGGAGCAGCTTGGTCATCACCCCTCGCCGAAGCGTTGCCGGGTCCGTGCTGCATAGATAGCATGCGGCGAATATGTCCGGGAGGGGCGCCGCGCGCCCGTCGACGGGAGGTCCGGCCGAAACA
The DNA here is from genome assembly GCA_035540795.1 of Beijerinckiaceae bacterium. Lineage (GTDB taxonomy): Bacteria > Pseudomonadota > Alphaproteobacteria > Rhizobiales > Beijerinckiaceae > JAJKJG01. The sequence continues at coordinate 7,278 of DATLFZ010000470.1, forward strand.
TGGTGCAGCGTCTATCCCCCGGTCCGGCCCTTGCGGTCGCGTTCCTCCTCGCTCTCGCCGCGCCTGCCGCCGCCCAGCCGAAGGGCGACCGTGCCTTCGGCGAGTACCTCGCCGCCGAATGCGTCACCTGCCACCAGCTCACCGGCCGGTTCGAGGGCATCCCGCCGATCGTCGGCTGGCCGGAGGAGACCTTCGTCGAGATCATGAACGAGTACCGGCACAAGAAGCGCCCGAACCCGGTCATGCAGACCATCGCCGGCCGCCTCTCCGACGAGGAGGTGCTGGCGCTCGCCGCCTATTTCGGTAGCCTGCCGCTGCAGCCGAAGGTGCAGTGAGCACGAACGGGAGGACCTCCATGGCATCGCTCGATCGCAGACGTTTCCTGATCGGCACCGGCGCCATCGCCGGCGCGTTCGGCCTCGCCCGGCCGGCCCTCGCGCAGGGCAAGGCCCGGGTCGTCGTCATCGGCGGCGGGCCGGGGGGCGCCACCGTCGCCCGCTACGTCGCCAAGGATGCGGGCGACGCGGTCGAGGTGACGCTGGTCGAGCCGCAGAAGCAGTTCACCACCTGCTTCCACTCGAACCTCTATCTCGGCGGTTTTCGCGATTTCCAGTCGATCACCCACGGCTACGACCGGCTCGTCGCGCAGGGCGTGAGGCACGCGGCGCAGGCGGCCGAGGCGATCGACCGCGAGAAGAAGACCGTGCGCCTTTCCGACGGGACCACCCTCCCCTACGACCGGCTCGTGGTCGCCCCGGGCATCGACATCCGCTTCGAGTCCGTGCCGGGCTATTCGGAGGCCGCGGCCGAGCGCATGCCCCACGCCTGGAAGGCCGGGCCGCAGACGCAGCTCCTCAAGAAGCAGCTCGACGCCCTCTCCGACGGCGCGCTGATCGTCATGGTGGCGCCGCCGAACCCGTATCGCTGCCCGCCCGGCCCCTACGAGCGCGTGTCGATGATGGCCCACGTGCTCAAGACCAAGGGGCACACGAAGTCCCGCATCGTGGTGCTCGATCCGAAGCCGAACTTCTCCAAGCAGGCGCTGTTCCAGGAGGGCTGGGAGCGGCACTATCCGGGCATGGTGGAGTGGCAGGACCCGAAGATGCACGGCGGCATCAAGGGGGTCGACCCCTCCGCCATGACGGTGCAGACCGACCTCGAGACCTACAAGGCGGACCTCGCCAACGTCATCCCGGCGCAGATGGCGGGCAAGATCGCCCGCGACGCGGGCCTCGCCGACCAGGGCGGCTGG
>DATLFZ010000471.1:0-5160 GCA_035540795.1 Beijerinckiaceae bacterium
GGATGGGCGGCGAGGCTGTGCGAGAGGCAGACCGCGTCCTCCATCGCCATGCACGCGCCTTGCGCGAAGTACTGGAGCATCGGATGGGCCGCGTCGCCGAGGAGGACGACCCGCCCGTCGACCCAATTCTCGACCGGGTCGTCCTCCTCGGCGACGCGGCCCATCCGATGCTCCAGTACTTCGCGCAAGGCGCGTGCATGGCGATGGAGGACGCGGTCTGCCTCTCGCACAGCCTCGCCGCCCATCCGCACGACCCCGACCGGGCCCTCGAGGCCTACCGCGCCCGGCGCGTGGTGCGCACCGCCCGCGTTCAGCTGCAATCCCGGGCGATCGGCGACCACATCTACCACCCGGCCGGCGCCCACGCGCAGGTCCGCGACAGCATCATGCGCGCCAAGACGTCGGAGGACTACTACGAGGACCTCGCCTGGCTCTACGGCGGCACGGGCCTCGACGCGCCGCCGTGAGGGGCGCCGGCGCACACTCCGCGACGGCGAAACTGGACTGCGGCTATGCCCGACCCGCCTGGAGCCAGGCGGTGCCCCGGGTCGGGACATGTCCGTCCGGCTATCACGCGAGCGGCGGCGCCTGCGTTCCGAGCTCGACCCGGCGGCCGCCGCGCCCGGCGATCCCGAAAGTCGGAACCTGCCCGTCGGGGTATCACGCGTCCGGGGCCTATTGCCTCGGCTTCGCGAATGCGCGCCACGCCTTTCCAAGGACGGGGACGTGCCCGAGCGGGTATTTCGCGAGCGGCGCGTATTGCCTGGCGCTGCGGTAGCCGGAGCGACTCTCTCCCACCCCCGGCCCCTCCCCTGTGCGGGGAGGGGGGCGGGCGGCGCGCCTATGAATCGAGGCGGCGCAGGGCGGCCTTGTCGCGCAGGACGATGGTGCGGCGCTGGGCCGGCAGCTCGATCACGCCCTGGCGCTCGAGCTGGGTGAGGGAGCGCGACACGGTCTCGATGGTCAGTCCGAGATGGTCGGCGATGTCGGTGCGGGACATCGGCAGGTCGACCGCGTCCTCGGCCACCCGCTCGCTCATGTCGAGGATGAAGGTGGCGATCTTCTCGAGCGCCGACTTGCGGCCGAGCAGCAGCATGTGGTCCTGCGCCCGCTCGAGGGAGCGCATCATCGCGGCGACGATCTGGCGAGAGAGGTCGCCGTCGGGGGCGGCGAGCGAATCGAGGCTGCAGCGGCGGTAGACGACGACGGTGGCGGCGCCGACCGCCTCCGCCGAGAAGCGGTGCTCCTCGCCGAGTTCGAGGCCGAAGATGTCGCCCGGCAGGTGGAAGGCGGCGATCTGGCGGCGGCCGTCGTCGAGGAGCTTGTAGGTGCGCAGCGCCCCCGACACGACCTTGTAGAAGCAGGCCGCCCGGTCGCCCTCGGCGAAGAGCTCCTCGTCCTTGCCGAGACGGCGGACGGTGCCGAGCGGCGCGCCCTCGGATTTCGGGCGGGCGTAGGCGTGGACCGGGTGGTTCGCGAGCGGGGAGCCGGCGGTGGCGAGCGAAGTCATCGAATCCTCGTGTCGGCTGGTCGCTGACGGGTTCAGGGGTACCCGGCCGCGCTCGCCCGAGAAATTCAGATGCTTTGCCTAAGTATCATCCCGGAGCGCCCGGGGAGAGCCGGCCCGCCTTGATGCAAATCAAAGTGGGCGGCCGGCCGGCGCGGGATGAGGTGGTCTGCTGCGACCCCCGCCGCGCCGACACGAGCATTTCCGCAATGGCCGCGATCACCCATTCCCTTCCCGCCGGGAAGTACATGACGGAGGGCGAGGGCGGCCTCGCCGCCGCCTTCCTCGCCGGGACCTTCGTCTGCCTCCTCGCCGCCGGGCGCGCCGAGGACGCGGGCTTCGCCTTCCACGCCTATCTGTCCGCGGGCGCCTCCTTCGGCGCGCTCCTCCTGGTGCTGCGGCGCTTCCTCCTGCGCGACGCCCTGCCGCCGCCGCAGGAGATCGGCGGCAAGCCCAACTACAACATGGGCCCGGTCAAGTTCGCGGCCATCGCCTCGATGGTGTGGGGCATCGCCGGGTTCCTCGTCGGCGTGATCATCGCCTTCCAGCTCTGGGCGCCGGAGCTCAATCTCGGCCTGCCCTTCACGACATTCGGCCGGATGCGGCCGCTGCACACGAGCGCGGTCATCTTCGCCTTCGGCGGCAACGTCCTGATCGCGACCTCGCTCTACGTGGTCCAGCGCACCTGCCGCACCCGGCTCGCGGGCGAGCTCGCGCCCTGGTTCGTGGTGCTCGGCTACAACTTCTTCATCGTGATCGCCGGCACCGGCTACCTCCTCGGCATCACCCAGTCGAAGGAATACGCCGAGCCGGAATGGTACGCCGACCTGTGGCTGACCATCGTCTGGGTCGTCTACCTCCTCGTCTTCCTCGGCACGATCTGGAAGCGCAAGGAGCCGCACATCTTCGTCGCGAACTGGTTCTACCTCGCCTTCATCGTGACGATCGCGATGCTGCACATTGTCAACAACCTGGCGATGCCGGTGTCGATCTTCGGCTCCAAGTCCTACCCGATCTTCTCGGGCGTGCAGGACGCCCTGATCCAGTGGTGGTACGGCCACAACGCCGTCGGCTTCTTCCTCACCGCCGGCTTCCTCGCCATCATGTACTACTTCATGCCGAAGCGCGCCGAGCGGCCGATCTACTCCTACCGGCTGTCGATCATCCACTTCTGGGCGCTGATCTTCATGTACATCTGGGCGGGCCCGCACCACCTGCACTACACGGCGCTGCCGGACTGGGCCCAGACGCTCGGCATGACCTTCTCGATCATGCTGTGGATGCCCTCCTGGGGCGGCATGATCAACGGTCTCATGACCCTCTCGGGCGCCTGGGACAAGCTGCGCACCGATCCGGTCCTGCGCATGATGGTGGTCTCGCTCGCCTTCTACGGCATGTCGACCTTCGAGGGTCCGGTCATGTCGATCAAGGCGGTCAACTCCCTGTCGCACTACACCGACTGGACCATCGGCCACGTCCATTCCGGGGCGCTCGGCTGGGTCGCCTACATCTCCTTCGGCGCCCTCTACTGCCTGATCCCGTGGCTGTGGAACCGCCGCGAGATGTACTCGCTGCGCCTGATCGAGTGGCACTTCTGGGTCTCGACCATCGGCATCGTGCTCTACATCACCTCGATGTGGGTCGCGGGCATCATGCAGGGGCTGATGTGGCGCGCCTACAACTCGCTCGGCTTCCTCGAATACTCGTTCATCGAGACCGTCGAGGCGATGCAGCCCTACTACCTGGTCCGTGCGCTCGGGGGCGTCCTGTTCCTCGCCGGCGCGCTGATCATGGCCTTCAACGTCTTCATGACCATCCGCGGCTACGCGGCGAAGGAGGAGGAGGCCCCCGCCCTCGTCCCCGTCGCGGCCGCCGCCTGAGGCTCGCACCATGGCAAGCGTTCAACCCGGCCTCTGGAAGAGGCACGAGCTCTTCGAGAAGAACTCGATCATCCTCGTCATCGGCATCCTGATCGTGGTGGCGATCGGCGGCCTCATCGAGATCGTCCCGCTCTTCTACCTGAAGAGCACGGTCGAGAAGGTGGTGGGGATGCGTCCCTACACGCCGCTCGAGCTCGCCGGGCGCAACATCTACATCCGCGAGGGCTGCTATCTCTGCCACAGCCAGATGATCCGGCCCCTGCGCGACGAGGTCGAGCGCTACGGCCACTTCTCGCTCGCCGCCGAGAGCATGTACGACCACCCCTTCCAGTGGGGCTCGAAGCGGACCGGCCCGGACCTCGCCCGGGTCGGCGGCAAGTACTCCGACGAGTGGCACCGCCAGCACCTGATCGCGCCGAAGTCGGTGGTGCCGACCTCGATCATGCCGGCCTACCCGTTCCTCGACCGGGAGCTCGACTACGGCGCCATCTCGGCGAGCCTCAAGGCGCAGGCGGCGATCGGGGTGCCGTACACGGCGGAGATGATCGCCAACGCCCGCGCCGACCTCCAGGCGCAGGCCTCGGCCGACGGCGGGGCCGGCTTCTCCGCCCGCTACCCCAACGCGGTCGCCCGCGACTTCGACGGCGATCCGAAGCGGGTGACGGAGCTCGACGCCCTCATCGCCTACCTGCAGATGCTCGGCACCCTCGTCGACTTCAACCTCTACGACCCCAAGGCCAAGGAAAACCTGAGGTGACGCCGTGAGCTACCAGGCCCTCTCGCAGTTCGCCCAGACCGGCGGCCTCGTCTACTTCGCCCTGATGTTCGCGGCCGTCGTCGCCTACGCCCTGTGGCCCCGCAACCGCGCGCGCTTCGACCGCGCCGCCCGCATGCCTCTGTCCGAGGATTGAGACCATGGCCTCGCCCAATCCCCACGTCGACGCCGTCACCGGCCGGGAGACCACCGGCCACGAATGGGACGGCATCCGCGAGCTCAACAACCCCCTGCCGCGCTGGTGGCTGTGGGTGCTCTACGCCACCATCGTCTGGTCGGTCGGCTACTGGGTGGTCTACCCGTCCTGGCCCCTGATCACGAGCTACACCGGCGGCGTGCTCGGCTATTCCCAGCGCGCCACGGTCCTCGCCGACGTCGAGAAGGCCCGCGCCGCCCGGGCCGTCCAGGGCCAGGGTCTCGCCGAGGCCTCCCTCGAGGAGATCCGGTCGAACCCGGAGCTCCTGCGCATCGCGCTCGCCAACGGGCGCGCCGCCTTCGGCGACAACTGCGCGCCCTGCCACGGAGCCGGCGCCGCCGGCCGCACCGGCTATCCGAGCCTGCAGGACGATGCGTGGCTGTGGGGCGGCTCGCTCGAGACCATCCACCAGACCATCCGCACGGGCATCCGGGCGAACCATCCCGACACCCGCACGAGCGAGATGCTGGCCTTCGGCCGCGACGGCATCCTCAAGCGCGACGAGGTGCGCACGGTCGCGAACTACGTCCTGTCCCTGTCGGGCCAGGCCTTCGACCCGAAGCTCAGCCTGCCGAAGGGCCAGGAGATCTACGCCCAGAACTGCGCCGCCTGCCACGGCGCCGAGGGCAAGGGCCTGCGCGAGCTCGGCGCGCCGGACCTGACCGACAAGATCTGGGTCTTCGGCGGCACGCCGGACGCGGTGATCGCCTCGATCCACCACGGCCGCCGCGGCGTCATGCCGGCCTGGGAGGGCCGCCTCGACCCGGTCACCCTCAAGGCGCTCGCCGTCTACGTCCACAGC
>DATLFZ010000472.1:0-2321 GCA_035540795.1 Beijerinckiaceae bacterium
AGGACCTGAACGCGCTGCTCACCAGCCGGGACCTCCCGAACCAGACCTGGCCCTACGTCTACGAGCGCCGCCGCCCCGACGGAACCGTGCTCGAGGCGGCCTACGACCGCATGCCCGGCGGCGGCTACGTCTCGACCTACACCGACGTCACCGAACGCCATCGCGCCGCCGCCGCCCTGAAGGAGGCGAACGAGAGCCTCGAGCGGCGGGTACGGGAGCGGACGGAGGACCTGTCGAAGGCGAAGGGTGAGGCCGAGGCGGCGAACGCGAGCAAGACGCGCTTTCTCGCCGCCGCGAGCCACGACCTGCTTCAGCCCCTCAACGCCGCCCGCCTCTTCGTGGCGGCGCTGGAGACGAGCCTCGGGCGGCGGAGCGACGGCGCCCAGGACAGGGCGCTGGCCGAGAACGCGGCCGAGGCCCTGCGCTCGGCCGAGCAGCTCCTGTCCGGCCTCCTCGACATCTCCTCCCTCGATTCCGGCGCCATCCGGCCGAAGATCGAGGAGGTGCCGCTCGGACCGATCCTGGACCGCCTGTTCCGCGAGTTCTCGGCCCTCGCCCGCGAACGAGGCCTCGTCCTGCGCCACGTCCCGACCTCGGCGGTCGTGCGCAGCGACCCCCAACTCGTGCGGCGCATCCTGCAGAACTTCCTCTCCAACGCGGTGCGCTACACCAGGGAGGGCCGGATTCTGTTTGGCGTGCGGCGCCGGGGTGGGTCCCTGCGCGTCGAGGTGCTCGATACCGGGCCCGGCATCCCGGAGGGGAGCCTCACGGAGATCTTCCAGGAATTCCGGCGGCTCGACCCGCACCGGGCCGGCGACAGGGGCCTCGGCCTCGGCCTCGCCATCGTCGAGCGCGTCGCCGGGCTCCTCGAGGCGCCGGTGCTCGTGCGCTCGGAGCTCGGCCGGGGCTCGGTCTTCGCCATCGAGCTGCCGGCCGCCGCCGGGGTGCCGGCGCCCGCGGCGGCCTCGCCGGCGCCGAGCGGCGACGAGCCGAGCGGCCTCACCGTCCTGTGCATCGACAACGAGCCGGCCATCCTCGCGGGGCTCGCCGCCCTCCTCGGGCAATGGGGCCACGCCGTCCGCCTCGCCCGCGACCTGCCGGAGGCCCGGGCCGAGATGGCGGGGCGGCGCCCCGACGTGATCCTCGCCGATTATCACCTCGACGCGGGCCCGAACGGGCTCGAGATCATCGAGGAGCTGCGGCGCGATTGGCTGCCGCCCCCGCCCGCGGCGCTCATCACCGCCGACCGGAGCGAAACGGTGCGGCGTGAGGCGGCGCGGCTCGGCTGCGAGCTCCTGCCGAAGCCGATCAAGCCGGCCTCGCTGCGGCGCTTCCTTGCCGGGATCGCTCTCCTGCGCCGGCCCGACCTGTCGAGCGACGCCGCATGACCGGGCCCCGCATCGTCATCGGCGACGACCACCCGCTCGTGCAGGCGGCCCTGCGCAGCGCCCTGCCGGGGGCGCTGCCCGGCGCCGAGATCGTGGAGGCCCCGAACACCGAGGCGGTCGTCGACTGCGTCGGCCGCGACCCCGCCGGCGTCGACCTCGTGCTCCTCGACCTCAACCTGCCGGGGACCCCGGGCCTCGCCGGGCTGTTCCTGCTCCTCGCTCATTTCCCGACCGTGCCGGTGGCGATCCTGTCCGCCGTGCAGGACCCCTCGACGATCCGCCGCGCCCTCGCCTGCGGCGCCTCCGGCTACATCCCCAAATCGCTGGCGCTGCCGACGATGGTGGCGGCGATCGAGGCGATCCTGCGCGGCGAGGTCTGGGCGCCGCCCGAGGCGGAGGGGGCTGCGGAGCCGGAGGACCGGGACCTCGCGACGCGCTTCGCCTCGCTGTCCGCCCAGCAGCTGCGCATCCTGGCGATGATCGTCGCCGGAAAGCTCAACAAGCAGATCGCGGCCGAGCTCGGCATCGCTGAGCAGACGGTGAAGATCCACGTCTCGACGATCCTGCGCAAGCTGGACGTCGGCACCCGCACCCAGGCGGCCGTCCTCGCCGGCCGCTTCGGTCCGATCGAGGCGCGCCCGTGAACGGCCTTCGGGATGGCGGGCGGGAGCGGCCCGGCCTCGCCGCCCTCCTCTCGTTCGTCCTCCTCGCCCTGATCTGTTTCGGAGCCGAGCAGCCGCGCGCGGCCTCGGGCGCGGCCGTATCCCCGGTCGAGGACGGGCTCTGGGAGACGGGCGACGCGCCGCTTCTCCTCGGACGGAAGGCGGCCGAGCCGCTCGCCGGCACCGCCCGCGGCGGGGCGCCGAAGGCGGCGCTCCCGCCGGCGGACGCGACCTCGCTCCCGTGCCGCGACCCGCTCCTTGCGTTCCGGCC
>DATLFZ010000473.1:0-5147 GCA_035540795.1 Beijerinckiaceae bacterium
TCGTCATCGACGAGGCCTGGGCGGTGTCGGGGGCCCAGCCGACCCCCGCCTGGGTCGAGACCCTGCGCAAGCTGCCGCGCGCGGCGTGAGCCGCGCGGCCTCGCGGGGCACGCAGCCGGCTTGAGGACGTTCAGACCGCCACGCCGTGGAGGTCGTATTCGTCGGCACGCTCGACCTTCACGGTGACGATCTCCCCGCTGCGCAGCGGCCGGCGCGAGCGGACGTAGACCGCCCCGTCGATCTCCGGCGCGTCCCAGCGGGAGCGGGCCTTGGCCACCGTCGGACCGGTCTCGTCGACGATCACCGGGATCCGCTGCCCGACCCGGCGTTTCAGGAGCTTCGCGCTGATCGCCTGCTGGGCCCGCATGAACCGGTGCCAGCGCTCCTCCTTGACCTCCTCCGGCACGGGCGCGGCGAGGTCGTTCGCCGGCGCGCCGGTCACCGGCTCGTACTTGAAGCAGCCGACCCGCTCGAGCTTCGCCTCCTCTAGCCAGTCGAGGAGCATCTGGAAGTCCTCGTCCGTCTCGCCGGGAAAGCCGACGATGAAGGTCGAGCGGATGGCGAGGTCGGGGCAGACCTCGCGCCAGCGCCGGATGCGGTCGAGCGTCTTGCCCTGGTTGCCGGGCCGGCGCATCGCCTTCAGGACCGCCGGCGAGGCGTGCTGGAAGGGGATGTCGAGATAGGGCAGCACGCTGCCCTGCGCCATCAGCGGGATCACCTCGTCCACGTGCGGATAGGGGTAGACGTAGTGCAGCCGCACCCAGGCCCCGAGGGAACCGAGTTCCTTGGCGAGATCGAAAAAGCGAGCCCGCACCTCGCGATCGCGCCAGCGGCTCGCCTGGTACTTGATGTCGACCCCGTAGGCGCTGGTGTCCTGCGAAACGACGAGCAGCTCCTTCACGCCGGCCTTCACCAGCCGCTCCGCCTCGCGCAGCACGTCGGCGGCGGGGCGCGAGACGAGGTCGCCGCGCAGCTTCGGGATGATGCAGAAGGAACAGCGGTTGTTGCAGCCCTCCGAAATCTTCAGGTAGGCGTAGTGGCGCGGGGTGAGCTTGATCCCCTGCGGCGGCACGAGGTCGAGGAACGGGTCGTGCGCCGGGGGCACCGCCTGGTGCACGGCCGCGACGACGCTCTCGTATTGCTGCGGCCCGGTGATGGCGAGCACGTCGGGGAAGCGCTCGCGGATCAGGGCGGGTTCCGCCCCCATGCAGCCCGTCACCACGACCTTGCCGTTCTCGGCCATGGCCTCGCCGATCGCCTGGAGGGATTCGGCCTTGGCGCTGTCGAGGAAGCCGCAGGTGTTGACGACGACTACGTCGGCGCCGCCGTGGTCGCGGGTGAGCTCGTAGCCCCCGGCCCGCAGCTGCGTGACGATGCGCTCGGAATCGACGAGCGCCTTGGGGCAGCCGAGGGAGACGAAGGACACTTTCGGGGCGGTCATGGACTCGTCCGGCCCGAGCCGGGCCGTCCGCTTCGCGCGGGGCCGATCGGCCGGGATGAATTATGGGTCCCGGGGGCGCGCCGCGCCCGCCCGGAGCCGTCACATGGGAAGGCGCGCGCCCGAACGGAAGAGGGTCAGCGGTTCAGGGCCGCGCGCAGCTCCTGGATCTCCCGCCGCAGCGCCCTCACCTCGCCGGAGAGGGCCACCGTGTCCTCGTGCGCCGCGGAAACGGCGGCCTGCGCCTCCTCGCGCTCGTGGGCGATCTGTTCGCGCACCGCCGCAAGCTGCGCCGTCTCCTCCTCCACGACCTCCTGGTGCTCGGTCTGCATCGCCGTCACCACGATGCCGATGAACAGGTTCAGCATCACGAAGGTGGTGCACAGGATGAACGGCACGAAGAACGCCCAGGCGTAGGGGTAGACCTCCATGACCGGCCGGACGATCCCCATCGACCAGCTCTCGAGCGTCATGATCTGAAACAGGGAATAGGCCGAGGCGCCGATCGAGCCGAACCATTCCGGGAAGGAGGCGCCGAACAGCTTCGTCGCCATCACCGAGAAGACGTAGAACAGGAGCACCATCAGGAGGATGATCGAGCCCATGCCGGGCAGCGCCCCGACGAGGGCGCCGACCACCCGGCGGAGCGACGGCACCACGGTGATCATGCGCAGGACGCGCAGCACCCGCAGGGCGCGCAGGACGGCGAAGCCTTCCGTCGCCGGCAGCAGCGCCACCGCCACCACGGTGAAGTCGAAGATGCTCCAGGGGTCCCGGAAGAAGGCGAGCCGGTGCACGAAGAGGCGGGCGGCGATCTCGACGACGAAGACGGTGAGCACGATCTTGTCGACGGCGAGGAGCAGCGGGCCGAAATTGCGCATCGCCCAGGCGCTCGTCTCGAGGCCGAGCGTGATGGCGTTGAAGATGATCAACGCCATGATGAAGCGCTCGGTCCGGGGGGATTGGACGATCGCGCGGATGCGGTCCACCAGCGGGGCTCCAGGATCGGGGGCGAGGGTCGGGGCCTGCGGCTGCACGGTCTAACCTATCGGGGGGGAGGAGTCGCGGCGGGAGGCAGAGTTGTAGCTGCGGGATTCGGGCGGTTCCAGGGCCGAACGTGAGCTGCGCGACCGGTGCTCGCCATGCGGCGTTGGTGCCGGCCCGAGGACCTCCCCGATGCCGCGCCGTATCGAGCTCACCCTGCCTGCCGCCAAGGCCGACCGCCTCGTCCGCCACGCGCTCGGAAGACCCGGCATCGCCGGGATCATGCGCCACCCCGGCGCGTCCCTCGCGCCGCCCGCCGACACGGTCGTGATCGACGGCACCATCGAGGCCGTCCGGTCCGTCCTCGCCCACCTCGCCGAGGAGGGTCTCGCCCCGGGCGAGGTCATGCGGCTGTCCGAGCCCCTCGTCCTGGTCGCCCCGGCCGAGAAGACGCCCCTCGAGCGGGAGACCAACGAGGCGAACTGGGAGGAGATCGGCCAGCTCTTGCGCACCGACACCCAGCCCTCGGTCAACTTTCTCCTGCTGATGGCGCTGGCGGGCGCCATCGCCGCCTTCGGGCTCGTGACGGACACGCTCCACGTGGTCGTCGGAGGCATGCTGGTCGCCCCTGGCTTCGAGCCCATCCTGAGGGGCGTGTTCGGGCTTCTCGGTCACCGGCACAGTTTCGGGGCCGGCCTGCGCGCGACTCTGGCGGGCTATGCGGCCCTCGCCGCCGGCGCCGCGGCCGCGCTCCCGGTCGCGCTGCAGCTGCACGGCCTTTCCGCGGCGGAGCTCTCCGGCAACACGTGGGTCCGCTACTGGAGCTCGATCCAGGGCGTCGGGATCGCCACCGCCCTCCTCGCCGGCGTTGCCGGTGGAATCCTGGTCTCGACCCGCGAGACCGTGTTCGCCACCGGCGTCATGGTCGCCCTCGCGCTGGTGCCGACCATGGCGCTCGTCGGCATGGGCCTCGTCGCCGGGGACTGGGCGATCGCCTCCGGCGGCCTCTCGCGGTGGGCGAGCGAGGTCGCCTGCGTCGCCCTCGGCGGCGGCGCGGTCCTGCTCCTCAAGCGGATCGCCTACCATCGCCGCCCGACCTGGGACTGACGCCCGTTGACGCAGAGGGGTCGCAAGTTCCGGCAGGGCCGGCTATAAGCCGCCCCTCGTTGGGGAACGGCGCCTGACGCAAGGGGAGGCGCCGCGGTGGAGAGCGACATGAGCGAGCGTTGGACGCCTGACAGCTGGCGGGGCAAGCCGATCCAGCAGGTGCCCGCCTATCCGGACGCGCAGGCGCTCGCAGGCGTCGAGCGCCAGCTCGCCGGGTTCCCGCCGCTGGTCTTCGCCGGCGAGGCGCGCAAGCTGAAGCGCGCGCTCGCCAAGGTCGCCGCCGGCGAGGCCTTCCTGCTCCAGGGCGGGGACTGCGCCGAGAGTTTCGGCGAGCATTCGGCCGACAACATCCGCGACTTCTTCCGCGTCTTCCTGCAGATGGCGGTGGTGCTCACCTTCGCGGGCTCCTGCCCGGTGGTGAAGGTCGGCCGCGTCGCCGGCCAGTTCGCAAAGCCCCGTTCGGCCCCGACCGAGACGGTCGACGGGGTCGAGCTGCCGAGCTACCGGGGCGACATCGTGAACGACATCGCGTTCACGAGCGAGGCGCGCACCCCCGACCCGCGCCGCCAGCTCATGGCCTACCGGCAATCGGCGGCGACGCTGAACCTGATCCGCGCCTTCGCCACCGGCGGCTACGCCAACCTCGAGAACGTCCACCGCTGGACGCTTGGCTTCGTGAAGGACGCGCCGCAGGTGTCGCGATACCGCGAGCTCGCGGAACGGATCACCGAGACGCTCGACTTCATGCGCGCCATCGGCATCGACCCGGAGGTCCATCCGGAGATGCGCATCACCGACTTCTACACGAGCCACGAGGCGCTGCTGCTCGGCTTCGAGGAGGCGATGACCCGGGTCGATTCGACCTCGGGCGACTGGTACGCCACCTCCGGCCATTTCCTCTGGATCGGCGACCGCACCCGCCAGCCCGACCACGCCCACGTGGAATACGCCCGCGGCGTCAAAAACCCGATCGGCCTCAAGTGCGGCCCCTCCCTGACCCCGGACGGGCTCCTCAAGCTGATCGACGTCCTGAATCCCGGGAACGAGCCGGGCCGGCTCACGCTGATCGCCCGGTTCGGGGCCGACAAGGTGGAGAAGCACCTGCCGGAGCTCGTCCGGGCGGTGCAGCGGGAGGGCCGGACGGTGGTGTGGTCGTGCGATCCCATGCACGGCAACACCATCAAGGCGGGCTCGGGCTACAAGACGCGGCCGTTCGAGCTGATCATGGACGAGGTGCGCGCCTTCTTCGACGTGCACCGGGCCGAGGGAACCCATGCGGGCGGCCTGCACCTCGAGATGACCGGCAAGAACGTCACCGAATGCACCGGCGGCGCCCGGGCGCTGACCGATGCCGACCTGCAGGACCGCTACCACACCTTCTGCGATCCGCGCCTCAACGCGGAGCAGGCCCTCGAACTCGCTTTCCTGACCGCGGAGCTGATCAAGCGCGAGCGCCAGGGCCGCGAACGCCCGCGGGCCGAGGCGGCCGAGTAGGCTCGCGCTTGATCAGCTCGGCGGTCAGGAAAGCGAGCTCGAGAGCCTGCTCCGCGTTGAGGCGCGGGTCGCAGAAGGTGTGGTAGCGGTCCTGCAGGTCGGCATCGGTCAGCGCCCGGGCGCC
>DATLFZ010000474.1:0-3809 GCA_035540795.1 Beijerinckiaceae bacterium
ACCGGCTGCTGCAGCGCCGATGCCAGCAGTCTAGCGAGAATGTCCGGGCGGCCAGCGAGCGGCATCAGAAAGTTTACGCAGGAGACCTGCGAGCTCAGAAGATGATGCCGCATTCGATGCCAAACGATCTTGTTCTGAGCGAAGTAGCGCGGCGCGGTCGGCCTCAAGCTCGGATGAAGGTTCTCCACCCAGTGGTCGGCAGGGATGATAAACGGGTATCGCCGTCCGCGAAATTCTCCCTCTTCCCGGCCGACGCTCGAGAACGTTTCGGATCGGGCCCGGAACGCACTTTGGGTCCGGCGCTCCTGCGCCTCGAAGGAAGTTTGTTTTTGCATGGTCGTGCCCCCTTTCTACTCAGGATGGCACGACCTTTCGCAATTGCAAAGCGGCCGGACGAGGCGGCAGGCGCGCCCTACGCGACGCCTTCGTCGAGGTCCTCGGCGGTCGGGTCGACGTTCTCGAGGATGCGCTCGGCGACGAGGCCGGAATTCTGGCGGATGGCCGCCTCGATCCGCTTCGCCACCTCCGGGTTCTCGCGCAAGAAGGTCTTGGCGTTCTCGCGGCCCTGGCCGAGGCGCTGGCTGTCGAAGGAGAACCAGGCCCCCGACTTCTCGACGATGCCGGCCTTGACGCCGAGATCGACGAGTTCGCCGACCTTCGAGATGCCCTCGCCGAACATGATGTCGAACTCGACCTGCTTGAACGGCGGCGCGACCTTGTTCTTGACCACCTTGACGCGGACGCTGTTGCCGATCGCCTCGTCGCGCTCCTTCAGGGTCGAGACCCGTCGGATGTCGAGGCGGACGGACGCGTAGAATTTCAGCGCGTTGCCGCCCGTCGTCGTCTCCGGGCTGCCGTACATGACGCCGATCTTCATCCGGATCTGGTTGATGAAGATGACCATGCAGTTCGAGCGGGAGATCGAGGCGGTGAGCTTGCGCAGGGCCTGGCTCATCAGGCGGGCCTGCATGCCCGGCTGCATGTCGCCCATCTCCCCTTCGATCTCGGCCCGGGGCACGAGGGCCGCGACCGAATCGATGACGAGCACGTCGATGGCGCCGGAGCGCACCAGCGTGTCGGCGATCTCGAGGGCCTGCTCGCCGGTGTCGGGCTGGGAGATCAGGAGGTCGTCGAGATTGACGCCGAGCTTGCGGGCGTAGACCGGGTCGAGGGCGTGCTCCGCGTCGACGAAGCCGCACACGCCGCCCTTCTTCTGCGCCTCGGCGACCGTGTGGAGGGCGAGCGTGGTCTTGCCCGAGGATTCCGGCCCGTAGATCTCGATGACCCGGCCCCGGGGCAGCCCGCCGACCCCGAGGGCGATGTCGAGCCCGAGCGAGCCCGTCGAGACGGTCTCGATCTCGATCGGCTTCTGGCCCTTGCCGAGCCGCATGATCGAGCCCTTGCCGAAAGCGCGCTCGATCTGCGACAGCGCCGCGTCGATCGCCTTGGCCTTGTCCTTGTCCAGCATGGGGGCGGGGTCCACGAGCCTCAGCGATTGCGACATGGTCTGCGGTCCTTATGACACGGGCGACGAGCGATTCTCAATCGCGCTCACCAGAGTTGCGTACACGATTTGTTCCAGGAACGCAAGCAGAACATCGCCGGCGAAGCGGCTCGGACCGCGGCTCACCAGCGGAAATAGAGCAGGATCAGGACGACGGTGAGCACGCAGGCGGCGAGGACGGGCAGCCCGAGGCGGCCGAGATAGCTCGCGAAGGGCTTCGGGCGGCCCTGCGGCGGCCGCGCGTCGGTCAGGGGTTGGCGGCGTTCGTCCATGGACGGCACTCCTCGGGGGGCGAACCGCCCGCGGAGAGGATTCGTTCCGACGGGGTGGACGACCTCGGCCGTCTAGATCGCGACCGCGACGACCAGGATCGCCGCCGCGACCACGAGGGCGAGCAGGCTGACGAGGGCGAGATCCTGGAAGCCCCTCCCGGCGGCGGTCCGGCGCGGGGGCGCGAAGCCGGCCGCGTCCGGGCGGGTCGGCACCACCGGCCGGCGGATCGGCGGGGCCCGGAGCGTGCGGCCGATCGCCCCGTCGATGAAGGCGGCGACGTCGGCGGGGAGGTCGCTCGGGGTCTGTCTCGTCTTGGTCATCGCGTGGCTCCTGCGTGCCGCCCGGCGGCGGCCCGCTCGTGGCGCGGAATGTCCGCCGCGATCGGCCGCGCTTCGGTGTGCTGCCGCACAAGGCGGCGCTCGGAGGGCGCCGGGGCGGGCGCGGCGCTCCCTTGCGACCGCACCGCGGCGGATGCAGAGTTGGTGCTCTCCAACGGGAGTTCGCCCATGAGACGGCGCGAGTTCCTCGCCTTCGCCGCCGCCGCCCCGCTCGGCGCCGCCCGTGCCCGCGCCCAGACCGGCGTTCCGGTCGTCGGCTTCCTGAACCCGGTCTCCCCCGACACCTACGGCTTCACCGCCGCCGCCTTCCGCGAAGGGCTGGCGCGGGCCGGGTTCGTCGAAGGCCGGAACGTCCGGATCGCGTACCGCTGGGGAAGGGGGGATTACGGCCGGCTGCCGGCGCTCGCTCGGGAGCTCGCGGCGCTGAACGTGGCGGCGATCGCCGCGACCGGGGACATCGCCTCCGCCCGGGCGGCGCAGGCCGCGACGCGGACCATCCCCATCGTCTTCACCATCGGCGCCGATCCGGTGCGGCACGGGCTCGTGGCGAGCCTCGCCCGTCCCGGCGGCAACACGACGGGCATCCACCTCTTCTCCTCGATCCTGAGCGCGAAGCGGATCGAGTTCCTCGTCGAGATGGCGCCGAAGGTGCGCCGCATCGCGCTCATCATGAACCCGGACAATTTCACCGCCGAGGCCGAGCAGCAGCAGGGCCTGGAAGGGGCGCGGGCGCTCGGCCGGGAGGCGTTCGTGGTCGAAGCGCGACACCCGCACGAGATGGACGCCGCCTTTTCCGAGATCCGGCGCCGGGCGGGGGATTCGTACATCACGGCGAGCGATCCCCTGATCCTCGACCGCCGGGCCGAGATCGTGCGCTTCGGCCAGGAGAACGGGCTGGCCGGGATCGGCTTCGTCCGGCAGTTCGCGGCCCTCGGCGCCCTCGCGAGCTACGGGCCGAGCATCGTCTGGATGTACGAGCGGGCCGGCCTCTATGTCGGCGAGATTCTGAAAGGGGCGAAGCCGGCGGAGTTGCCCGTGCTGCAGCCGACCGAGTTCGAAACGGTGATCAACCTCAAGGCGGCCCAGGCGCTGAATCTCGATCCGCCGCCGCTCCTCCTCGCCCGGGCGACGGAGATCATCGAATAGAGCGCGACGGGCCGGTGCGGCGCGCAAAGGCCGATCGGGCGTTTTCGATCCGGCGAGTTCTCGGTATGGACCCGACCCGTGCGGGAGCCGGACGGCGGGATCATGAGCGAGCTTTCCGACGCGCGGGGCGAGGGCACGGATCCCAGGCGCGAGATCGCCCTCCTCGAGGCGGAGATCGAGGACCTCGCGGTGCGGGCGGAGGCGGCGCGCAAGCTGTCGCTGGCGGCGAAGGCGGTCGTCGCCGCCGGCGGCGTGCTCCTCGTCGCGACGCTCGCGGGGCTCCTCGGGCGGTCGCCGCTCGGCCTCGTCGTCGGGCTCGCGGCGCTCCTGGGCGGCATCGCCTTCGGCGGCTCGAACCGGCGCACCCGGGACGACCTCGCCGCCGCGGTCGCCGCGAAGGAGCGTCGCCGGGCGGAGTTGATCGACGGGCTCGGGTTGCGGACGCTCCCGTGACGGGGGTTCCGCGCCGCCGGCGATTCTCGGGTCGCGCCGCGCGCCCGACGATGACGCGGGGGTGGCGTTCCGGGGCGAGATGGGGGCGCCCATCC
>DATLFZ010000475.1:0-2260 GCA_035540795.1 Beijerinckiaceae bacterium
CCCCTGGATCGCCACCCGCGCCCCGTCGAGTGGGTGCGCGAGCACGACACCGTGAAGGGCATCCCCGCAGCGGAGCCAATGGACAAGGCCGCCCTGTTCTCGGCCGATTGCGACATCCTCGTTCTCGCCGGCCTCCAGGGCGAGGTGACCGACCGCAACGCGGACTCGATCCGCGCCAGGATCGTGGCGGAGGTCGCGAACGGTGGCACCACCCCGGCGGGCGACGAGGTGCTCGCGGACCGGGGCATCACCCTGATCCCCGACATCATCTGCACTGCCGGCGGCACCGTCCTCGGCTACTTCGAGTGGGTGCAGGACATGCAGGCGTTCTTCTGGTCAGAGTCCGAGATCGAGCGCGAGCTAGATCGGATCATGGACGAGGCGATGGCCGAGGTACAGACGATGGCCGACGCCGAGAAGGTCGACCTGCGCAGCGCCGCGATGATGGTGGCGGTGGCCCGGGTCGCCGACGCCACGACCCTGCGGGGCCTCTACCCCTGACCAGCGAGCGGTTCCCGCTGCGGCTCGCGACGCCGTGGCGCTGGCCCCTGCGGCTCATCGGCGTGCGTCAAGGCTCCGCGCAGGTCGACCTCGTGGACGACCGCATCGTGGCGCGCTTCGGACGCATGCGGCTCGAGACCGATATCGGCAACCTGAGCGGCTTCCGCCTCACCGGGCCGTACCGGTGGTGGCGGGCGATCGGGCCGCGCGGCTCCGGTGCGGACCGTGGGTTCACGTTCGGCACGAGCACGCACGGCGGCGTGTGCCTCTGCTTCGAGGAGTGGGTCGAGACGTGGTACGTGCGAGGCGGCCGCATGGAATCGCTCACCGTGACCGTGGACGACGTGGACGGCCTGGCGCGTGCCCTCGAGCGGCGCGGCGTCACCGGCCGCGACGAACGGACCTCTGCATGAAGGCGCCGCAGTAGGCACTTCGGCGCGATTCGTGCAAGCATGGTGTTCAGCCGTACAGGCAGTGCGCGTCGCGAGGGGGAACGGGGCGCGGATCAGTTCGCTATCCCCGGAGCACCGATGACGCAGACCTTCACCCCGCCGCGCGACCTCCTCACCGAGCTGGAGCCGGCCGCGGAGCGCTTCCTCAACCGCCATCTCAGCATGGCCAAGGAGTGGTTCCCGCACGACTACATTCCCTATTCCCTCGGCCGCGACTACGACAAGGAGCCCTGGACGCCCGATCAGCCGCGCATCACAGGCGTGGCGCAGATCGCGTTCGAGGTCAACCTCCTGACGGAGGACAACCTGCCGAGCTACCACCGCGAGATCCACCGCATGTTCGGCGCCGGTGACGGGGCCTGGATCAACTGGGTCAACCGCTGGACCGCCGAGGAGGGTCGCCACGCCATCGTGCTGCGCGACTACCTCGTGGTCACCCGGAACATCGATCCCTACGCGCTCGAGCGCGGCCGCATGAACCAGCTGCAGACCGCCTATGACCATGACGACGGTGGCAACGTCCTCCGCGGGCTGGCCTACGTCGCCTTCCAGGAGCTCGCCACCCGGATCAGCCATCGCAACACCGGGCGCTACTCGCAGGACCCGGTGGCGGACAAGATCATGGCTCGCATCGCCGCCGACGAGAACCTGCACATGGTCTTCTACCGCGACATGCTGGCCGAGGCCATGAAGGTGGATCCCTCCGCCGCGGTGCACGCCATCGCCGACGAGATCATGGACTTCGAGATGCCCGGCTCCGGCATGGTGAACTTCACCCGCAAGGCCGCCCAGATGGCCAAGGCCGGCATCTACGACCTGCGTGTGCACCACGACGACGTCGTCTGGCCGCTCCTCGCCCACTGGGGCGTGTTCGAGGCCGAGGGTCTCGACGCGTCGGCCGAGCGCCGGCGCGAGGAGCTGCGCGCCTTCATGACCGATCTCGATGCGCAGGCGTCGCGGTTCGAGGCAAAGCGCGCGCAGACGCTGGAGCGCGAGGCGGCCCGAGCCGGGTGATCCCGTCGGCGCTTGCGATCGGCTCGGCGTTGACCGCACACTGCGCGGCATGAACGACCGCAGCCGATGGGCCGAGCACCAGGCCCGTTGGACCCGCGAGCGCCTCGATCCCGCGCTGGACAAGGCGCCCGAGCGTCGCTCACGGTTCATCACCCAATCCGGCGTCGAGATCGAGCGGGTCTACACCCCGTCGGACCTGGTCGACCCCGCCAACGACCCGGACCGGGACCGGCCGCACTACGCCTACGGCCGGCCTGCGCTGGGCGCCGACGACGCCTCGGGCTGGGACGAGG